>JBBTYF010000001.1:0-1131 GCA_038061935.1 Patescibacteria group bacterium
GCTTTGGGTAGAATTAAATAAAATGTCTCAAAAGAAAGTTTACATCTCCGTTCTGGCGATTTTTATTTTGGCCCTAGTGGCCGGGGGTTTAAGTTTCCCCCAATTTTTAAAATTGCCCTATTTGCCGAACATTCCCTTTAAGTTGGGGTTGGATTTACAGGGCGGCATTCATCTTGTCTATGAAGCTGACATGTCGGGCATTCCGGCCAGCGAATACAGCTCTTCTTTGCAGGGGTTAAGGGATGTTATTGAAAGAAGGGTTAATCTTTTCGGCGTGAAAGAACCGACCGTGCAAACGCAGGAATCAAGTAGCCAACATCGTTTAATCGTGGAATTAGCCGGTATCAGCGATCCGTCAAAAGCCATTGAAATGATCGGCCAGACTCCTTATTTGGAATTCAAAGAACAAAGAGCAAATTATCAAGAGATTATAACTAAAAACAGCGAGTCGGTGAAGAACGTAACTTCGACGGAAGTTCAGTTGCAAGATCCGTTCCAACCGACGTCTCTAACGGGTAAGTATTTAAAGAAAGCCGAACTTAATTTTGATCAGACGACTTTTCAGCCCTTGGTTTCTTTGCAATTTGATGACGAAGGAGCGAAGATTTTCGAAGAATTGACCGCAAAAAACATCGGCAAGCCCTTGGCGATTTATATTGACGGCATTCCGATTTCTACGCCCACTGTTCAGGAAAAAATTAGCGGGGGCCAAGCCCAAATCAGCGGACGCTTTACCTTAGAAGAAGCGAAGACTCTCGTGAGAAACCTGAATGCCGGAGCTCTGCCCGTGCCCATTACTTTGATTTCTCAAGAAACCGTGGGCCCGGCTTTAGGCAAGATTGCTTTAGACAAAAGCTTGCAAGCAGGAATTTGGGGGTTGCTCGCCGTAGCCGTCTTCATGATTATTTTTTACAGATTACCCGGCCTTGTAGCCTCTTTAGCCTTAGTTATCTACGCTGTTTTAAATTTAGCTTTATTTAAAACAATTCCGGTAACCTTAACCTTAGCCGGTATGGGGGGCTTCATCTTATCGATCGGTATGGCGGTTGACGGCAATATTTTGATTTTTTCCAGAATGAAAGAAGAATTGCGCCAGGGTAAAACGCTGGCTGTAGCCGTTGAAGAGGGCTT
>JBBTYF010000002.1:0-12225 GCA_038061935.1 Patescibacteria group bacterium
TAGGCAGTTTTTTAAACTGCGTCATTTACCGCCTCAAAACAAATAAGAGTTTTTTGAAGGGGCGCTCTTACTGCCCCAACTGCAAACATCAATTGCAATGGCCTGATTTAATTCCGGTCTTAAGTTTTTTTCTTTTAAAAGGCAAATGCCGTTATTGCCAAAAGAAAATATCTTGGCAGTATCCTCTAGTTGAAATAGCAACCGGACTGCTATTTCTGGCAATTTTTAATTTTTCCGCCCCGGGCGGACCAGCCTCGGGCTGGCTATTTTCTATTATCCCGTTTCTGATTGTTATCTTCGTTTACGACCTGAAACATTACCTTATTCCAGATAAGGTCATTTATCCGGCTATTGCGATAACTTTCGTGTACGATGTTTTGATGTCCGACATCCTTGGGATGTCGGACATCCTAATATCAGCGTTCGGTGCGGCTGGCTTTTTCTTGGCGATAGTACTCATATCCCGAGGCCGGTGGATGGGGATAGGGGATATTAAGCTGGCTTTTTTGATGGGGCTGGTACTCGGCTTCCCGAAGATTTTAGTAGCTTTGTTTTTAGCCTTTATGGCTGGCGCTATAATGGGTATGATTCTTGTATTTTTGGGCAAAAAAACCTTAAAATCAGAAGTACCCTTCGGCCCGTTTCTCGTTTCAGGAACGTTTATCGCATTATTCTGGGGAGAAAAGTTAATTAATTGGTATTTTTCTTTATTATGACCCCCCACCACTTTTTAGGTCACTTTATTAGATGCCGCTTTTTCGGGAAAAGTGGTGGGGGGTTTACCTTAATTGAATTAATAGTGATCACGGCGATTATCGCTCTTTTTACGGCTTTGACTTTGCCTAATTACCGGGGCGGCAGTCAGCAATTAACTTTGCAAAGGTCAGCCCATAAATTAGCCCAAGACTTTAGAATGGCCGAAGAGCTGGCTCTTTCTTCCCAAAAATTTGGCGATGTCACGCCGCAGGGCTACGGTATTTATTTTAACAAAAATCAACCTAACCAATATGTTTTGTTCGCTGATCTTAACGGCGATCGGCGGTATTCGGGCGTAAGCGAAAAAGCAGAACAAATTTACCTGGAAACCGGCGTAGTTATTGATACGCTCACTCCCGGGACGGCCGATGCTTTGACTATCGTTTTCGTGCCGCCCGATCCCCAGGTTTATATTGATAACGATTTGACGCTGACGCAGGCAAAAATTCTCGTTGTTCATCAGCAGGATTCGGCCAAAAATAAAACTATTTGCGTGAACAGGGGAGGGTTGATAAGCTTGGATTGTACGGAAGCGGCGCCACCGGCTCCGCCGCCGCCACCGCCTCCGCCGCCACCGTGCTTTGCTAATGGAACAGCTTGCGCCGTGGCTGGCGATTGTTGCTCGGGCAACTGTTACGTCGATGCAGATGGCGATGGTTACGGCACCACTACAGGAGCTATGGTTTGTAAAGCATCGGCCAGCTTGGGCAACGACTGCTATGACGCAAACGCGAATGCGCGCCCGGGCCAAACGGCTTATTACACAACAAATAGAGGCGACGGAAGTTTTGACTATGATTGCAGTGGTACAATCGGGAAGCAAAATTGTTCAAAATACACGGGTTGCCAGTGCTCCGGGGGTAACGATGCGTGTCCAGATCCAGATCCACCCTACTTCACGACAGAGGTAAACTGTTGGGCGAGCGGGCCCGTAGTGCAAAATTGCGGGGTTGGTTGGACGGGAGGAAATATGACAAACTATGCCGACTGCTCAAATAACGTGTTTGAGGTATACACATACTGTGCCGTTGCCGCCCAGTCAGGGACCTGTAGTTGTAGATAATTATGAATTATTCCAAGGGTTTTACTATAATTGAAATCGTGATGGCTCTTTTTCTTCTGACCGTCGGCACGGTGGGCGCTTTTTCGTTGATTCAAAAGACCATTACCTTCTCTTCGATTACTTCTTCCCAGCTCGTGGCCACGTATCTCGCCCAAGAAGCCATTGAAATCATCAGGAACATCAGAGATACTAATTATCTAGAGGGGAGCTTGTGGACTGATGGTATTGGTTTTGTCACTGATTATCGGTTGGGTTATCAAAGCACAAGTTTTCCAGACGCGACGTGCGGTAACTATCTGAAAAATACCGGCAGCTTTTATGTTTGCTCTTCAGATGCAACCAGTAAGTTTCAAAGGCAAATTATCATTGCCCAACCTGAGGCGGATAAAATAACGATTTCAGTGACAGTCAGCTGGCAGGAACGGGGTAATAGCCATCAGGTTTTTGCCCAAACTTTATTAGATAACTGGCGATAACCCCCCACCACTTTGAAATGAAATTCTATACTCAAAAAAAATCAAAAACAGATAAACACCCCATTTTTATTAAAAAAGGCGCATCACAAAGTGGTGGGGGGGGATTCACATTAATAGAAATGATGGTAGCAGTGGCTGTTTTCACTTTATTAGTCGGGGCTAGCTCCGGTATTTTTGTTTCTTCTCTTAGGGGGCAAAAACAGAGCTTAGCCCTCCAGGAGGTCTTAAGTCAGACTTCTTATTTGATGGAATATATGTCGAAAGCCGTCAGAATGGCCACAAAAGACATCGCCGGGGATTGTACCGGCACTGCTAAGTTGAACTATGCCTTTCAGAATCAATGTTTAAAATTCAAAAACTATCAGGGAACTTGCCAGCAATTTTGTTTGGCCGGCGCCAGGTTGCAAGACGGCGATGGTAATTATTTAACCTCTGCCAGTTCGACCGTATCCGCGTTTAACGTGACGATTGTGGGCGCAATTCAGCCCCCGACTGACTATCTGCAGCCCAAAGTGACTATTTTTTTGAGAGTTACGGGTCAAGAAGGATCAAAAACAGAAATTCAAACTACTATTTCTCAAAGAAACCCCGATGTTAGAAAATAACCCCCCACCACTTTATGTATCATGTTTATGTGATTCAGAGTAAAAAAGATCAAAAACTCTACATCGGGTTTACCAATGATTTAAGAAGGCGTCTTTCCGAGCACAATCAAGGTCTAAATAAATCTACAAAATATCGAGCGCCATTTAAATTAATTTATTATGAAACATATGCGTCAATAAAAGATGCCATGATTCGAGAGAAAAAATTAAAGGGGTTCAAAAATTCTTATGTCGAACTTAAAAAAAGAATCATCAATAGTCTCAAATAAAAGTGGTGGGGGGCAAAAAGGCATCGCGCTTTATTTGGCCCTGGTGGTAATGACCACGCTTTTGGGTATTGCTTTGGGCGTTAATAGTATTTTTTTAGGCCAGACCAAAATAGTCAGGATAACTGGTTATTCGGTACTGGCTTTTTATGCGGCTGATGCCGGGATCGAAGAAATTTTAATCCAAAGGAATGATCCTCCCCTGGGAGCGGGACAGGTGGTTACTTTATCAAACGGCGCGACTTACCAGGTTTTTGTTAACCAAACGGGAGTGGGCGGTTGCTCGGCTAATTATTATTGTATTACCTCGGTCGGCACTTACAAAGAAACCAAAAGAGCCGTTGCAATAACGTACTAAGATGACTAGAATTGAAGCAAAAAAAAGGATTGCCAAACTGAAGGAGGCAATCAACCATCATCGGTATTTGTATCATGTTCTAGACCGTCAGGAGATTTCCGACGCTGCTTTAGATTCTTTGAAGCACGAGCTTTCTCAATTAGAGCGGCAATATCCGGAATTCCTTACCAAAGATTCTCCCACCCAGCGAGTCGGGGGCGAGCCCCTAGAGGGATTTAAAAAAGTACAGCATGGGGTCCCCATGCTCAGCATTGAAGATATTTTTTCTAAGCAAGAGTTGGCTGATTGGGAAAATTATTTAAAAAGGCTTGCCCCGGGCGCGTCTCTTGAATATTTTTGCGAACCAAAGATTGACGGTTTTGCCATCACCCTGGTTTATCAAGATAGTATTTTAAAAACCGGCGCCACCAGAGGCTCAGGCACGGTGGGTGAGGATGTTACCCAGAATTTAAAAACCATTGAAAGTATTCCGTTGCGTTTGAGGCCGGACCTCCTCGGGAGGTCCGGCCTCCCAAACATCTTGGAAGTACGGGGCGAGGTTTATATGGAAAAGAAAGATTTTGAGAAATTCTCGTCCGAGTATGCTAATCCAAGAAATTTGGCCGCGGGCTCTATTAGGCAGTTAGATTCTAGGGTCGCGAATCAGCGGCCTTTGAAGTTTTTAGCCTATAGTTTAATTACCGACCTCGGGCAAAAGAAACACTCTGAAGAACACCAGATTTTAAAAGAATTGGGGTTTAAGACTTACCCGGGCAAAGAGTGCCAAAACCTATCCGATATACTTGATTTTTGGCGAGAGATGGTTCGAAAGAGGGATAGTTTGCCTTTCCAGGTTGACGGTATAGTGGCGGTAGTGAATAATAATGTGCTTTTCCAGAAGCTGGGGGTAGTTGGGAAGAGCCCAAGAGGAGTCCGGGCCCTTAAGTTTTCACCTAAGCAGGCGAGTACCCAAATTAAAGACATTAAGTTGCAGGTAGGACGTACCGGCGCTATTACCCCGGTGGCTGTGCTTGAGCCGGTAACGGTCGGCGGAGTGACTATTTCTCGGGCTACCCTGCACAATGAAGACGAGATTAAAAGGTTAGGGGTGAAAATCGGAGATACGGTCATTGTGGAACGAGCTGGTGATGTTATTCCGGCGGTAGCCGGGGTTATGAAAGATCTAAGAACGGGCAAGGAGAGGGGGTTTACGTTCCCTAAAATTTGCCCGGTTTGCGGCTCAGATTTAAAAAAGCCGGCAGATGAGGTAGTTTGGCGCTGCTTTAACCCAAACTGCCAGGCTCAAAAGCGGGAATTTTTATATCATTTCGTTTCCAAGAAAGGATTTGACATTAAGGGCTTGGGCCCGAAGATCATTGATAAACTGTGTGATGCGGGACTGATTTCAACTCCCGCTGATTTATTTAGCTTAGAAATAGGAGATATTATTTCTTTAGTTCGTGGAAAAGGCGGGGCTCTGCGGGGATTCGGTCAAAAGTCGGCAGCTAATCTTACTTCGGCTATTAAAAATAGTAAGAAGGTGCTTTTGAATCGATTTCTTTACGCCCTAAGTATTCGTCATGTGGGAGAGGAAACGGCCATGGTTCTCGCTCAGCGCTTTAACACAATTAAGAAATTCAAAGAAGCCGCCGGACAAAAATTGGAATCTTTGTCTGATATGGGCGTTGAGGTTTCAAAAAGTATCTACGGATGGTTCAGCCATAAAAAGAACGTCAAAATAATCGACGATTTGCTTAAAGAGGGGATAAGAATATTACCGCCGGAGAACGCGCCCGGCAATCAAGGTAAATTAAGCGGTAAAACCTTTGTTATTACAGGGTCTTTAAATTCCATTACCCGCGTTGAAGCTCATAAGAAAATAAGGTTATCGGGCGGGCATCCTTTAACCTCAGTTTCTAAAAAAACCGATTTTTTAGTGGTGGGGGCCAACCCAAGCTCAAAATTAGAGAAGGCCCGGAAACTGGGAGTCAAAACCATCGGCGAAAAAGAATTTTTTAATTTGATCAAATAAAATTCATTTAGGAGGTTGTGTGTTAAAATATAACTGTTTCATGAATAATTTCCCGCTTCATTTAAAACGACTTGATTGGCCGATTATTGTTTGTTCTATTTTACTGATAGCTATCGGCCTCTTGTCTTTATACAGCTCTTCCCTCGACAAAGCCGATTTTCTGAATTTTAAAAAACAGATTGTTTTTGCTCTGGCCGGCATTGCTTTAGTGTTTCTGGTTTCTTTAATGGATTGGCGAATTTTAAGGAATCAGCCTTATTTAATCACGATTTTATATATTATCGGATGTTTAAGCCTGGCCGGACTTTTACTCTTTGCTCCGGAGGTTAGAGCAGTGAAGGGTTGGTATAGGATAGGGCCTGTTTCTATTGATCCGGTCGAGTTTACGAAGATTGTTTTAGTGCTTTTACTGGCTAAGTACTTCTCCGTGCGTCATGTTGAGGTCTATCGGGTAAGGCACATTTTTTATTCCGGCCTATATATTTTAGTTCCGTCTATCTTACTCTTCTTCCAGCCTAATATGGGTCAAGTTTTAATATTAGTCGCCTTATGGCTGGTGATTTTGCTTGTTTCCGGCATCAGGCTAAAGATTTTCTTTGCGATAATCTTGGTTTTGCTTATGTTTTTAGCCTTAGGCTGGTCAGTTATCTTAAAAGATTATCAAAAAGAAAGGATTGCGAGTTTTATTCTGCCTCAATCTGACCCGTTAGGGGTTAGTTGGTCTAGAATTCAGGCTAAAATTGCCATTGGGTCGGGAGGACTTCTGGGCCAAGGATTTATGCGCGGTTCTCAAACTCAATACGGCTTTTTGCCCGAAGACCAAACTGACTTTATTTTTTCGGCTATCGCCGAAGAATTCGGACTTTTGGGTATATCGGTTGTTTTCGTTTTGTTTATGATCATTATTCGGCGCATTATAAAAATATCCATTAAATCCCAGACTAACTTCCCCAGGCTTTTTACTACCGGGTTTGTGATACTTTTATTTTCACAGATTTTCATTCATATTGGGATGAACCTCGGGATTTTACCAATCATCGGTATTCCCTTACCTCTCGTCAGTTATGGGGGAAGTAGCCTCATTTTGACCTGTATCGGTTTGGGTATCGTACAAAGCATAAAAAGTCACTAACTAAGTTGATTATCAGCTAAAACCCTTGACAGGGCTTTTAATTTACGGGAAAATATAATCATAATGGAAGATCGTAATAACAATAATCAAGAATATATTTCCTTACAGGAAGCAACAAAATTTTGCGCTTATTCGCAAGAGTATTTAGCATTGAGAGCGCGCCAGGGAAAATTAAAATCAGTAAAGCTCGGCAGAAACTGGGTAACGACAAAAGAGTGGCTAGGGGATTATGCCGGTAGGGTAGTGGAGTATAATAATTCTATAAACAATATAAAGACAAAGAAGGTTGAAATAATAAAGGCAAAAGCAGAAATGCGTTTGCCACCGGAGAATCTGCCGATCGTTAGGTTTCCTCATCTTAAATTAGGTCTGGAAAACCTAAGGTTTGGTTTTGCCGCTGCTTTACTTTTAGCGCTAATAGCGGACGGAGTGGTTTTTGAGCAAAATAGTTTAACCAAAGGTTATAATGATTTTTTGCCTTATGCTAAAGAAATCAGCGGAACGGGAAAGTTATTTATTAAAAATGCGGGAAAAATTTCCGACGATTTAAAATCATCATCTTATGTTTTTAAAGATTATAGCCAATGGCTGAAGGGCCAAATTTCAGAGGCCTGGCTTAAGAATATTGCGAGATAGGCAATAGAGCTAACCAAGAATAAACTTTCTATTAGACTCGATTTTTCTTAAGAAAAGATCGATTTCTTCGGGTTTATAAACCCGATAATTATTAATTGGGTTACGATACGCTTTTAACTTCCCGGCTTTATCCCAATTGCGCAGCGTTAAGGGGGTAACTCCTAAAATTTTAGCTACTTCTTTAATTTTAAGATATTTCTTTACCATCTAATATCGGTTCTTATTAAGGTTTATTAATATATTTAGTAATGTTTTATAAGGTTATTCACAGCTCTTACTTTATTTTAGCGCAGCAAGATAGGGTGTCAATAGGTTTTTAAGAGTCCAGGCAGGGCCTCCCAAAGAAACACAATAATTTTCCCCTGCGAGGAAAATTTTGTTCGGTTCTCGGCCTCGCTCTCTCCCCCGCTAAAGGCGGGGCTTGATCCATGCCCGCTCGGCCTGCGAAACGTTCTTTTTAGAGGCTCTGCCTGCGCCTTTTTGTTATTTTGCGAGACAATGAAGCCTTATAAAATAGTCTTCGGAGCCCCGCCAGCATGGTCCCCGCTAAGGCGGGGTGGCGGGGTGAGAACACAGGTTGACTCGACTTGCTGGAGTCGAGGACAACCGGTATTTTAGAGGTTTTATTGTTGAGTAAAATATCTCTTTCACTTATCCACACCTTTATCCTTGACACGGCCCCTTGTAGAGACGATAATAACTTAATCTATCCGATGCGATATCGGATGTAAAAAAAGAAGACCCCTTAAGAAATACATACCGTCAAGTTGGCACTCAAAGGCGTTTTTTCTTTGGGGGATCTTCGTCTATATTTTAATGGAATTCAGGGGCAGTGTCAAGAGTAAAATAACATGAGTCTTGGGAACCAAAAAAATTGGAAAAAAGTAAAAAATAAACGGATAAAAATTAAGCCGGGTTTTATTACTTTAGCCGAGGTGGCAAAAAATACTCCTTATTCACAGGAATATTTAAGTTTGCTTGCCAGGCAAGGAAAATTGCCGGCAAAAAAATTCGGCAGGAATTGGTACGCAACCCAAGAAGCGCTTGATAGTTATTTAACGGGTCAGGGGCTTAAAGTTGTTCTGCCCAAAAACTTTTTTAATACTTCATACAAAGGTAAAATTACCAAGGCTTTTAATTTTTTTCCGTTCGCTGATATTGATTACCAAAAAATTCCTAAAGCCGTTTTGGCTCAAAGCCCGCCGCCGGAACGAATAATTGATCTTTCCGGGGCTCTGGGCGGGAAGCCGGAAAAAAAAGACAGGGGAGTGGAACCGCCCGTTCAAGAAGAATTTCCTAAAATGGATGGTCAGGAAGAAATTAAGGAAAGACAAGGAAGGGAGGCGGAGCCGCAGATGGTTAAGACCATGTTAAAAGATATTGTGGCTCTGGGAGGAACGCCGGAATTAGAGATCAAAGAATTTTTGCCTAAAAAAATTGATGAAGAAAATGTTTTCCAAAGGATGGCTGTTTCTGTCAAGAAAATACTCCCTAAAAATATAAAGATAAAGATCAAAATTTTTGAAAAAAAATCAGCGGAGATTCCCGGGGCAGGGGTAATTGCCGCAGAATCGGCGGCGCCATTAATTGAAGAAAAAGAGAAAGCCGCCCCCTTTTGGGGCGAGCCTCGCCCAGAAGATTCTGGGCGGGAAGTCCCCGTAGAAGAAAAGGTTTTAGAAAGGTTGCTCCGGGTTATGGAGGCGAGGATGCCGCCTAGGGAGCCGGTTAAGCATTATTTTTATTCAAACACCCCAAAAGCAGTAATAGTTTCTGTTATTGCCATTGTTGTTATTTTACTCTTAGTGGGCGGAGCAAGCTTTGGAAACTTGGACAAAACAGCGATAGCAATTCATGATTTTTTCAAAGACGCAGTAACCCTCCAGGGCAGTCAGCCCGGTACCCACGCCAATGAAGTTTTACTTTTAGATAAAAACGGCAATATTTCCATTTACGGGCACATTGAAACCAAGGGGCAGATAAGGTCTTGGGTGGAACAAGGCATAGCTCCGATTACGGTTGTTTCTACAACCACGGTCGAAAACTTAAACGCTGATTATCTTGATAATCTTTCCAGCCAAGATTTTACCTTAGCTTTCGTTACTAAGAACGGCAATATCACGTATGAAGATGTAAAACTTGAAGGCAATGTCGAAGTGGGCAAGACTCTTATGGTAAAAGGAGCCACTAAACTTTTGGATAGCCTTTTTGTTTATGGAAATTTGGGAGTTTTTGGCGATACCGAAATCAGAGGATTAACCAAGGCCCTTGGCGGTATTGTTACTCAAGGAGCCAATCTTAATTTGGGGTCGGGCACAATTGTCACCACCAATCGAAATCTTGTTTCTAATTTCAATGCCGATATGGTGGATTCCATGAATGCTTCAGACTTTGATCTTAATTTCATTACTTCTAACGGTAATAATACTCCCAATAAGATTTCCGTCGGGGGGTTAAACACCACCGGATTTTTCGGGCAGTATGGTTCTTTTAGGATGGGCGGGGAAAGAGAGATCGGGCTGATTGATACTAAAAATTGGAGCATCGGCGCCGCCGGTCATTTATATACTAAAGGCAGCATTAAAACAGACTCTTCTTTAACAATTGGCGGCCAGGCAAAATTTACCGGCACTCCGGGAACCGTACTTTCCGGAGCGACTATCTATATCAATCCCGCTTCCGCTGATAGCAACACGGTTCTTTTGGGACTGGCGGTTAACGGCACAGAAAAATTCAAAGTAGATGCCGAAGGCGATGTGACTATGGCTGGTGATGCTTTAATAACCGGCGCTACCACTTTTTCGGGCAATGTTGTTTTAGCTTCACCGGCCAATCTTACTTTGAATGCCGGCAATCTCACCGTGAATCGTTTGGCAACGAGTACCGGGGTGTCAGCCACAGCCACTACTTCGAGTTCTGGCACTTTGGCCGCCGGCACATATTACTACGTGGTAACCACGCTCAACAACAATGGCGAAACTTCGAGTTCAACCGAGGTTTCGGCAACCACGGATGGAGCGACTACCACGGCCGTGAATATTTCTTGGAGCGCAGTTTCTGGAGCTTCAAGTTATCGAGTTTATGGTCGAACATCGGGGGCTCAAAACCAATATTGGGGGACAACCGCTACTTCGTTGATTGATACCGGAACCAGTGGCACTGCCTCGGCTGTGCCCACCGGCAATACTACCGGCGGCAGCGGCACTTTTTACACCGGCTTGAGCATTTTGGGCACGACCATTTCCCGAAGCATTTTGCCCGAAACCGCTTCTTTTTATAATTTAGGTTCGCCCACTTATACCTGGTCAAATATTTATGTTGATAATCTTATCGCCACCTCCACCACTTTTTCCGGCAATATCACCATGGCTGATGATAAATGGATTGGTTTGGGGTCTTCAGCCGGCCGTTTAGTTTTTGACGACCAGACTCCTGATTATTTAACTTTTCAAGCCGCTCGGTTGGGTGTTGCGACGACCAGTCCCAGATTCCAACTCGATGTCTGGGGTTCAGCCGGCTTTGGCACAACCAGCGATCTCAACGTACCCGTATTTTTTGTTGATTCTAATAATCAGAAAGTCGGCGTGGCCTCTTCCACTCCGTCGGAAGCTTTCTCGGTGGCCGGCAATATTATGGGTTCGGGTAATATTGTTATTTATGGCACAGCCACTTCCACCATGGCCGGGCCTTTAATAGTCAATATAAATCAATTAGTGGTAAACCAATCAGGCAACGTCGGCATCGGCAACGCCGCGCCCACCAGCAAACTCACAGTTAATGGCGGAGATTTTGTTATCAGTTCTGCAGGGAGCGCCACCACTACCATTTCTTCCGCCACTTCAACTTTTGCCGGCCCCATTTCAGGAGGTGGCAATCAGTTCATCATCGCCACCACGACCAGCAATATCTTAATACAGCCCTATGGCGGCAATGTGGGCATTGCCTCATCAACTCCATCCAATACTTTATCGGTGCAGGGGACAATCTCTGGTTCAGGTAATATTAATTTCTTTGGAGCTAGTGCCACCACTACCATTGGCGGAGGATTGATCGTGGGCACCAATACTTTATGGGCGCCAACTGGCGGATACGTGGGCATTGCTTCATCCACGCCGTCAGCTCAATTTGCAGTTCAAGGCAATATTCTTGGCGTGGGTAATATTGTTATCTCCGGCACCATCAATACCGGCCAAGGAGCGACCGAAGTTTATCTTATGGATCAGCCGGTCAGAACCACGGACTCGGTCACCTTTGGAAATCTCGCTTTAACTTACGGCCTCTCGGCAGCTACCAGCACCATTACCGCCACATCAACCTTATCTTCCATCAACGCTGACTCCGGACTTTTCTATGTGGACGCTTACGCTAACCGGATTGGCATGGCCACTTCTTCACCCAGATATTTGCTTGATGTCTGGGGCGACATGGCGGTCGGCACGAGCACAGGAACGAATGTTCCAGCTTTTTATGTGGATTCAGGCAATGGCGGTCAAGTGGGGATCGGTACGACCACTCCCCAAGAAGCCCTTCACATTATCGGTAATATTTTGGGTTCGGGTAATTTAACTATTGCCGGCAATTTAATGCCAAACGCCCCCCAAATTCGAGACATCGGTTCGGCGGCTTACGACTGGCAGAATATTTATGTTAATAACGTTTACGCCAATAATATCAACGCTGGCTCAACAACTGTTTCTGGGACGACCTTGGAGACCTTTACTATTAACAGCGATACTGCCGCTGATGCGACTTCCACTCTCAGGTTTTATCGCGGTTCAGATACGCCCCATGCCGTACTGACTTGGGATGCCGGTTACGATCGCTTTAATTTCAATTTTCCTCTTTATCTTTCTGGTACAGGAAATATCACTGCCGCTACGGCTCTCAACTTCACCGGCAACGCTGCTTCCGTTTGGAAAACAACA
>JBBTYF010000003.1:0-4902 GCA_038061935.1 Patescibacteria group bacterium
AAAAGTTTGACCCTAACTTCCACGAAATTATCGGGGAAGTTAGCCCTTCCGAAGCCTTGGCGAAGGAGGGCGGGAAAGTAGAGAGCAATATCATCATCGAAGAAGTCCAAAAGGGTTATAAAATTAATGGTCGGCTGTTAAGACCAGCGAAAGTCAAAATAACAAAATAAATCATTAACCAAATAAACAAAAACATATGTCAAAAATATTAGGTATCGATTTAGGTACATCAATCTCAAAAATGGCTTCCATCGTCAACGGCGAGCCCAAGTGTCTTGAAAACAGAGAAGGCTCTGTTTTGATGCCGTCAGTAGTCGCTATTTCCAAGACCGGCGAGCGCATCGTCGGGATTTTAGCTGAAAGGCAAGCTATTACCAATCCTAAAAATACTATTCATTCGGTGAAGCGCTTTATTGGCCGCAGATATTCCGACCCTGAAGTCCAGAAAGAGCTGAAACTTTTGTCTTATGAAACCAGAGAAAGAAAGGATGGCGAAGTTGAGGTGAAAATGGGTGACAAATGGTATACGCCCATTGAAATTTCAGCCATGATTTTACAGAAATTAAAAGCGGATGCCGAAGAGAAGCTGGGCGAGAAAATTACGAATGTCGTCATTACCTGCCCGGCCAATTTTGACGACTCTCAAAGAAAGGCGACTAAAGCCGCCGGAGAAATCGCCGGCTTTAATGTCCTAAGAATTATTAATGAGCCGACCGCAGCTGCTTTGTCTTACGGTTTGACGAAGAAAGCTAATCAGCAAATCGCTGTTTACGATTTCGGCGGCGGAACTTTCGACGTTTCGATTTTAAATACAACTCCTGAAACCGTTGAAGTTATGGCGACCGGCGGAGAACCGCACCTTGGGGGCCGTGATTTTGATCAGCGGATTATCAGCTGGCTCATTGACGAATTTAAGAAAGATAATGGTATTGATTTGTCTAAAGACACTTTGGCTTTGCAGCGCTTGAAAGAATCGGCCGAGAAAGCCAAAATCGAGCTTTCTTCGGCCCAAGATACTGAAGTAAATTTACCCTTTATCACTTCTGATGCCGCTGGTCCCAAGCACTTGCTTTACAGATTATCGCGCGCTCAATTCGATAAATTAACCGTTGATTTAGTCGAAAGATCAATCGAAAGGGTTAAGAAAACTTTAGCTGAAATAAATCTGGCCACTAAAGATATTGAAGAGGTGATTTTGGTTGGCGGTATTACTTTAGTGCCGGCGGTCAGAGAAGCAGTTAAGAAATTATTCGGCAAAGAGCCCAATAAATCCATTAATCCTGAAGAGGTCGTGGCGATTGGAGCTTCTATTGAGGCCGAGATTTTGAGAGCCAAGACGGAAGGCCGGGCTCCGGAAGGCGACATCAAGAGCGTCTTATTACTTGATGTTTTGCCGCTCTCTCTGGGCATTGAAACCTTGGGCGGTATCAACACCGTGATGATTGCTAAAAACACTACTATTCCGACGTCTAAGAGTCAGGTTTTCTCAACGGCAGCTGACAACCAACCGGCCGTAGAAATCATTGTTTTGCAGGGAGAAAGGCCCATGGCCAAAGACAACAGGGCTATCGGTAAATTTGTTTTAGACGGCATTCCGCCAGCCCCGAGAGGCCTGCCGCAAGTCGAAGTATCTTTTGATGTTGACGCCAATGGTATTGTTACCGTAGCCGCTAAAGACAAAGCTACGAATAAAACTCAATCGGTCAGAATCGAGGGTTCGGTCGGTTTATCTAAAGAAGAAATTGAAAAAATGAAAAAAGAAGCCGAAATACACGCCGATGAAGATAAGAAAAAACAGGAATTGATTGAATCAAAGAACCTGGCCGACAATTTGGTTTATACTACCGAGAAAGCCGTGAAGGATGCAGGCGACAAAGTGTCAGCCGATACCAAAAAGAAAATAGAAGACAGCGTTGAGGCTTTGAAGAAAGTAAAAGACAGTGATAATGTAGAGGAAATTAAACAGAAGACTACGGAGCTTTCTCAGATTGTTCAACAGATTGGGGCTGAATTGTATAAACAAAATCCTGCCCAGCCCAATCCGCCAGCTGGCGGACCTGAAGAGGGTGAATATAAAGAGAAATAAATATTTGGGAGGTCCGACCTCCTAACATTACGTAATTTCGAGAGGTCGGACCTCCTGATATTGTTATGCCCAAAGATTATTACCAAATTTTAGGTGTCGAAAAAAGCGCTTCGCCGGAAGATCTCAGGAAAGCTTTTCATAAATTAGCGCATCAGCATCATCCTGATAAAGGCGGTGATGAAAAGAGGTTCAAGGAGATTAACGAGGCCTACCAGACTCTTTCGAATAAAGAAAAGCGGGCGCAGTACGACCAATTCGGCCGCGTTTTTTCCGACCAAGGCGGATCCGCCTATGGCGGGGAAGGCGCTATGCCCGGAGGATTTGATTTTAATTTTAGCCAGCAGGGATTTTCCGCCCAAGGCGGACCAGCCGAAGGCTGGGACCCCTCTGATTTGGGCGATCTTTTCGGAGATATGTTCGGATTTTCCGCCCAAGGCGGACCAGCCTCGGGCTGGGGCAAAAAGAAAAACTTGAAGCGTGGAAAGGACATTGAAGTTGATCTTGAAATTCCTTTAGAAGCTACCCTGAAGACCCAGGAAAAAGAATTTTCTCTATACAAGGAAGTTGTTTGCGCCCGCTGCCACGGCAAAGGGGCTGAACCCGGCACTCCCTTGAACGAATGTTTCACTTGTCGGGGCAAGGGCGAGGTTCAGCAGATCCAAAGAACTATTTTTGGTTCGGTCACCCGTTTGGCTGTTTGTCCGGAATGCGGCGGTGAAGGCCAAAGACCGTCTAAGCCTTGTAATGTCTGCAGAGGAGAGGGCCGGATTAAGAGTGAAGAGAAGATTAAGATTTACATTCCGGCTGGCGTAGACACGAATCAGGTTATTGAAGTTGAGGGCAAGGGAGAAGCCGGCCGCAAGGGCGGCCAGCCCGGCGATTTGTATGTTAGAATTTTTGTGAAAAAACACTCAGTCTTTCAGCGAAAGGGAGATGATTTATTAATGAATACTCATGTGTCTTTTTCACAGGCGGCTTTGGGTGGAGAAATCGAAATCGCCACCCTGGGCGGCAAGAATATTTTATTGAAAGTGCCGTCAGGTACCGAATCGGGCAAGGTTTTGCGGATTTCCGGCAAAGGCGTCCCGCATTTTCAGAGTCACGGGCAAGGCGAGATGTATATTAAACTGATTGTAAAAACTCCCCAGAGATTAAGCAGGAAACAAAAAGAATTATTGGAAGAGTTGAAAAAAGAGGGGATTTAGGGTATATTAAAAATGTTTTTCATTGAATTTCGCCCCTGTAGCTCAACTGGTAGAGCAACACCCTTTTAAGGTGATGGTTCCGAGTTCGAGTCTCGGCGGGGGCACAGGTAAAAATGACCCCGCTAAGCGGGGTCATTTTGGTTATTGACTTCCTGGGCATATCTGATAGTATTTTCTAGACATTAGATATTTAACAAAATAAGAAGGAGGCGAGGAAATGGACGAAGTTAATTTACCCGAAGGTTATTCCTTAAAGAGGGTGGAATTCACTTATGTGTACAATGACGAGGGAAAGATAATATTGGCTTTACCAACCGAGCACTGTCCGCCTGAAAGAATTCAGGAGGTAATTCAGCAAACAAAAAAAGCAAGAGATATCATAAACCGAGAAAACGAAAGGAGGGAGAGCATGTTAGAAAGTGCAAGGAAGGGAGGTGAAAAATGAAGTACAGTATTAAGGCTTTAAACATTGCCGGATCCAACAGGTTTGGAAAAACTATTGCTGCAACTAAAGGAATGGCCACCGAAGACATTGAAAAGGAAGATTTGGAAAAAGTTCTTCGCTCAATAAAGGACTGTGACGGTTTCTATTTAACGGCTGACCTTCCGTTCTCTCTGGAAGCCCTGGTTCTTAGGAACCTTAAACCCGAGAAAGAAATTGTCAGATTAATCATCGCCAAGAAACAAATTGATTTGCTCAGGGATAGTTATGACCAGGTGGGGGATATCGGAGTATCGTGTGATCCTGATGGAGACGAGGTGCCGGTCGCAACGCTGAACATCAAATTCCGAAATACCGACGATAAGCTTACTGACCGAGGGGTTGTCTGGGTAAATCCCGGCTCTCCAGCCACAATGGATTTCGTGATTAAGATTAAGGCGCTGGAGACTCCCGGCATGGTGGCAAAAATTGTTACAGCGGCCGAAGAAACGGTAAAAGCCAGGGTTTTAAAGTATCAATAAATAAAAATAAAGCGGTGGGAGAACAATTCTCCACCGCTTTTTGGTTGTTGACAGGGGTTATTGAAATGTTATAATATACCTGCTCAAGTAGGCGAGGCAATTACCCCGCCCTCTAAGCCGTATGTGTGTTGGTTATACAGATTTATTCGCATCATAGAATATTTCTTTTTTACCAAAAATACACACAGCATAGAGGGCGGGGAGGAAAGTCCGAACTCCTACCCCCCACCACTTTGGAGAATATCAATAATGGTTTTGGGAATGTCAGCAAGTTTTAGATGATCATTTAAAATAACGATGTTTTTCAAAGTGGTGGGGGGTTAAAAAGGTAGCGGGTAACACCCGCCGGCGGTGACGCCAGAGATGCGAACAGTGACGATGCCCCGCCCTCTAAGCCCATCAACGAGGTTTAAGGTTTGTGGTGAGCATAGAGGGCGGGGAGTGAAACGGTCCCGACGTATAGTCGGGATTCCGACCTCGCAAGAGCGTCGGAGCTAAATTCTTATCCGGGAGCAAGAGCAAATCGGAAGTTTCGAGATTCATCTTGGAGCTTTCGTGAAAGAGTAGCTCGCCAGAGTCCCGATGCAAATCGAGGACCTAGATAGATGATTGCCCACGACAGAATTCGGCTTATTGCCTGCTTGAGCA
>JBBTYF010000004.1:0-7803 GCA_038061935.1 Patescibacteria group bacterium
GCGCGGTACTGTTTGATTACAAACATATCGCTTTCTCCAACGAGAAAAGCGCCAACGAAGGCAATATTTTGTATCTCGGTAAAAATATCAACCATCAGTGGGCTAAGACTTCCGAATTCGAAAAAATGTTTAAAGCTTACTGCCAGAAATATCTGGCGAAAAACGTAAACTATTCAAGTTTCTTAAGAAAATATACAGAACTCCAAATCGCTAAGATGTTTAGCCAGTATCCTAAATACTTTGCTGCTTTTTCCAGCTGCAACGCCAGCATGAAAATAGGGTCCGCGACCGGCCACCGTTGGTGCTCTAAATGTCCCAAATGTCTGTTCACTTATCTTATTTTATATCCGTTCCTCGCCAAAAAAGACTTGCATAAAATCTTTGGTCAAGATCTTTTTGAAAACAAAAACTTACTGCCTATTCTGAAAAAACTGACGGGGCGAGGGACGCACAAGCCTTTTGAGTGCGTCGGCACTTACCGGGAAACCAACGAAGCTCTAAGCTTAGGTTTGATTAAAGCAAGGAAAGAAGGAGAGATTCCTTATCTCTTGCAGAAATACGATGAAATTAAGTGAATTAAAAGATAAAAAAATATTAATCCTTGGTTTTGACCGGGAGGGCCAGGACACTTTTAAATTCTTAAAACAATTATTTCCGGAAAAAGAAATCTGCATCGCCGATAAAAAGCTTGGTGAAAACTATCTCGAAAAAATTAACGATTATGACGTGATAATTAAATCACCGGGTATTCCGATCCATCTGCCAGAAGTAGAAAAGGCATTTAAGCAAGATAAGATTACTTCTCAGACCGAGATATTTTTTTCCGCCCTAGGCGGACCCGCCTCGGGCGGGGATAACTGCCCGGGAACGATCATCGGGGTGACGGGCACCAAAGGGAAAAGCAGCACCTCATCTTTTATTTATCAAACCTTGAAAAAAGCGGGTCTTAAGGCTCACTTGGTGGGCAATATCGGCCAGCCCGTCCTTGCTTTTTTGAATGAGGCCGGGCCTCAATCAATTTTTATTTACGAATTGTCGGCGCACCAGCTCTACGGCCTAAAAAAGAGCCCGCACATTGCGGTGTTTTTGAATATTTATCCGGAACACTTGGATTATTACCGAAGCTTTAAGGAGTATGTTAATGCCAAAGCCAATATTACGAAATATCAAACCAAAAACGATTATCTGATCTATAATTCTAAAGATAAAGAGGTTGCTAAAATAGCCCGCAAATCCAAAGCGAAAAAAATACCCATCAAAGGCAAGTATTATGAACTGAATATGGCGGCGGCCAAAGCCGTGGCCAAAATATTCAAAGTGCCTGAATTGAAAAAGTTTGAATTCCTGCCGCACCGCCTGGAATATGTCGGGAAATTCAAGGGTATCTCGTTTTACAACGACTCTCTATCAACCATTCCCGAAACAGCGATAGAGGCTTTGGATTTTTTAGGCGAAAAAGTAGAAACTCTGATCTTGGGCGGCTTTGATAGGGGATTAGATTTTAAAAAATTGGCGCAAAGAATCAAAAAAAGCCAAGTAAAAACATTGATTTTGTTCCCGACAACCGGCGAACGCATCTTTAAATTATTGAGGGGTCTCCGACTCCCTTCAGTCCGAGAACAGTTCTCGTACTATTTTGTGAAAGATATGAAGACGGCCGTGAAATTGGCCTATCAACACACCGAAAAAGGTAAAATATGTTTGATGTCGCCGGCTTCGCCGAGTTTCGGAATATTCAAGGATTACGCCGAAAGGGGAGAGATGTTTAAAAAATTTGTGAAAGAATACCATAAATAAGATACTCTAATCGCTTACTTGAAAAATATCTGTTAAAATAAAATCACATGAAGAAGTCTGATTATTTTCTAATCACCGCTGTGGGTTGTTTAGTATTATTGGGTATTTTGATTATTACAAGCGTCACGGCAGCTATCGCCCAAGAGAAATTCGGTTCGCCAACTTTTTACCTTTTGCACCACCTTATTTACGGCCTAATACCGGGATTAATTTTAGGATTTATCGCTTACAAAATACCTCTAGACCGTTTTAAAAAGTGGGCGCCTCTCCTGCTTTTAATCAATCTTTTTTTTGCGGTGCTGGTTTTCGTGCCGATGATCGGCATTAAGCTCGGCAACGCCAGAAGCTGGCTCAACTTAGGTTTTACCACCCTTCAACCGTCAGAACCGTTAAAATTAATCTTCATTCTTTATTTGGCCTCTTGGCTGGCCGCGCGAGCCGGAAAAACTAAAAATGAATTTTCGGCAACCTTGATAGCGTTTCTCGCAATCCTCGGAGTCATCACTTTACTCTTAGCCTTCCAACGAGATATCGGAACTCTCGGAATCATTATCGCCACCGGATTTTTAATGTATTTTCTGTCGGGCGCTCCTTTAAAACATGTGGCGATTATCTTTCTGGGGGGATTGGCCTGTTTTGCCGCTTTAATAAAAGCTATGCCTTACCGACTAAGCCGGTTCTCGGTTCTTTTTAATACAGATAATGACCCGATGGGCGTCGGTTGGCAAATCAAACAAGCGCTGGTTGCCATAGGCTCCGGAGGAATTTTCGGCACGGGGCTGGGCATGGGCGTCCAAAAATTCGGGTACCTCCCCGAGCCCATGGCCGATTCGATTTTTGCCGTCTTTGCCGAAGAAACAGGATTTATCGGCAGTTTAATGATCGTCTTACTGTTTTTAATTATTGCTTGGTTGGGATTTAAAATTGCTAAAAATGCTAAAAGTAATTTTGAGAAACTCACCGCTTTAGGTATCATAAGCTGGTTGAGCGTCCAGGCCATCATTAACATCGGCGCCATGCTGAAAATCCTACCGCTGACCGGCGTTCCCTTGCCGTTTATCAGTTATGGAGGCTCGGCCTTGGTGACCGAATTGACGGGCATCGGGATTTTACTTAATATTTCTAAACACACGTAGATGACAAAAATTTTATTTACCGGCGGAGGAACGGCCGGACACATTTTCCCGATTATCGCCATTGTCAGAGAGCTGAGAAAAGCGGGCTCTGACGCTAAATTCTTTTATGCCGGACCGAAAGACGATTTCGGAGAAATTCTCCTTTCCCAAGAAGGTATTAAATTAAAATGGATTTTGGCTGGTAAGGTCAGAAGGTATTTTAGTTTTAAAAGCGTCCTCGAAAATATTGTCGATATTTTATTTAAAACGCCTTTGGGGCTTATCCAATCGTTCTTTTATGTTTTTGCTCTGGCCCCAGATTTAATTTTCAGCAAAGGCGGCTACGGCTCTTTGGGAACGGTCATTGCCAGCCAAGTCTTGCAAGTGCCGATCATCCTGCACGAATCGGATGTGACTCCGGGCCTAGCCAATAGATTTATAAGCAGATTAGCCAGACAGATCTTTGTCGCTTTCCCCGTGGCCCAAACCGAATACTTCTCACAAGAAAAAATGATTGCCGTGGGCAATCCTCTGCGCGCCGAACTTTTGCGCGGCAATAAAGATAAGGCTAAAGAATACTTTGATTTAACTGGAGAAAAGCCCGTAATCTTGGTTCTAGGCGGCTCTCAGGGAGCTCAGGCCGTGAATGACTTACTGTTGGCAATCTTACCCGATCTCTTAGCCGACTTTGAGATTATTCACCAAACGGGCAGTAAAAACCTAGAACAGCTAAAAGCCGAAGCCAAAGTGGTGATTAGTGAGGACCTTAATCGACGCTATCATCCCATCGGCTTTCTAAAAGAAGTGGAACTAAGAGACGCTTTTGAGATATCTGAATTAGTAATCAGCCGAGCGGGGTCAGGCTCTATTTTTGAAATCGCGGCTTTGCAGAAACCAAGTATCCTAATTCCTTTGTCGTCTTCGGCCCAGGACCATCAATTAAAAAACGCTTATGCTTACGCCCAGAATAAAGCGGCGGTGGTGATGGAAGAAGCAAACTTAACGCCGCGGTTCTTCCATGAAAAAATAAAGTACTTGTTTGCGAATCCCGATGAACTGCAAAAAATGTCTCAACGAGCCCGCGAATTCTCCCGCCCCGACTCGGCTAAAATTATCGCCGGCTACATCATCAAATCTCTGACGAAATATTAGAGTTGTTGACGTCTGACTTCAACACTCTTCAAGACTTGATTTTTTTGGGGAGATAAGTAGTATGAAATTACAGTTCTTTAAGGAGGTTAATAATGACGATTCATGGACCCACAGAATGCGTTGAATGTAAAAAACTTGGTGCTCCCACCGAAGGAATGACCGGAATATGCATAAAATGTGCGGGTATATTTTGCTTCGGACATCTTACTTCTCATTATGAGAAATGTGATGGACCATTCAGCCGAGAGAAAAAAGAGGATATCTTGCCAGATTGCGGTTGTGAAGGGAGTTGTCCTGTTTGTCGTATAGGTGAAGTTGATGATCATAAATGTAATCGTTGCGGAGCAAAATTTTGTCCGAAATGCCACGGTATCATAAATAACGTCCGATCGGAAAACGTGTTGGCCTGCAAGTGCAAAACACATTAATATGTGGCATAGGAAACTAAAAAAGCCGTATGGTTCGCCCAGCGGCTTTTTCATTTCTCATTTATCAAAAATATGCTAAACTGAAAAAAGAAACATATGTCAAGCGCTGAGGTAAAATTAAAAGAAATCAGAGTCAGAATTGCGCCCTCTCCCACGGGCTTTTTACACGTAGGCACAGCCCGAGCCGCGCTCTTTAATTACCTTTTTGCAAAAAATAACGGCGGCAAGTTTGTTTTGCGCATCGAAGACACGGATATTGAAAGATCAGAGCCGCGTTTTGAAAAAGACATTATTGAGAGCTTGAAATGGTTAAGTATTTCATGGGACGAAGGCCCTTTCTTGCAAAGCGACAAAATTGAAATCTATACTCAATATTTAGACAAACTTTTAAAAGAAAACAAGGCATATTACTGTTTTTGCGCTGAAGAAGAATTGGAAGCGGTCAGGCAAGACCAATTGAGCAGGGGAGTGGCCCCAAAATATAACGGCAAGTGCCAAAATATTTCTCAAGAAGAAGCTAAAGAACGCATAGCCAAGGGCGAGCCCGCGATTATCAGGTTCAGAACCAGCCAAGAAAAAATAAGTTTCACGGATCTGATCCGCGGCAAAATAGAGTTCGACACTGCCTTGGTGGGGGACTTCGCTATTGCCAAAGACCTAAAAACTCCATTATATAACTTTGCCGTGGTCGTTGACGATTTTGAAATGAAAATCTCCCATATCATCAGAGGAGAAGACCATATCCCCAACACGCCCAAGCAAATCCTCATCCAGGAGGCTCTCGGCTTCCCGAAACCCCAATATGCCCATCTGCCCTTGATTTTGGGACCGGATAAAAGCAAATTATCCAAGAGACATGCGGCAGTTTCTGTCGCCAATTATCGCGAAGAGGGATATTTGCCCGAAGCTCTCATCAACTTCATGGCGTTTTTGGGCTGGAATCCGGGAACCGATAAGGAAATTTATTCTTTAAAGGAGCTCTCGCAAGAATTCACCTTAGACAAAGTCCAGAAAGCCGGAGCCATCTTTAATATTAAAAGACTGGATTATTTAAACGGCTTTTACATCAGGCAGAAGCCGCTCGATGAGCTAACCGAGCTCTGCCAGCCATACCTACCTAAGGCGGAAAAGGAATTTCTTAAAAAGATCGTAGGGCTTCACCAAGAGCGCCTCAAGAAGCTTTCCGAAATTAAAGAGTTCACTGATTTCTTTTTTCAGGATAAATTAAGTTACGACAAAGAACTTTTAAGGTGGAAAGATAATGATGACCAAAAGATGGCGAGGTCCATTGATAAAACAAGTAAATTATTATCTGAAATAAGTGAAAGAAACTGGGCCAAAGAAAACCTGGAAAAGGTTTTAATGCAGGAAACCGAGAAAACGGGGGACAGGGGGATTGTCTTGTGGCCCCTAAGAGTGGCTTTAACCGGCAAGAAAGCTTCCGCCGGCCCTATTGAAATAGCGGCAATTTTAGGCAAAGAAAAAACATTAACCCGGCTCGAAGAAGCTCGAGCTTTATTTAAATGAAAAAATACATTGCGGGCATTTTAATGATTAATATCGTCCTGGCCAGCTTTCCTCTGGCTGCCTTAGCTCAAGAAGTGCCCCAGACCGTGGGGGACGCCCAAGCTTTGGGCCTGAATATCCTGCAGCGCCTGCCTAACGCCGTTAGAGACATCTGGCAGAATCAAGCTTTACCCATATGGCGCAGTATGTGGGCTTGGGTTAAAAACTTATGGGATAACACCTTGGGATCGAAAGTCCAGGGCTTGTGGGAAAAGCTGTGGGGATTGACCGGACAGAAAACGCCGGATGTAAAAGGAGAATTCCAAAAAGAAAAACAGGAAATGCAAAAAGACCTTTGGGAAAGATTTAAAGATTTATTCTAATGATTATTCTCGGTTATATTCTAATCGCCACGTTTTCGTTAAGCTTTTTTGCGCTTTTGGGCGTCTTTTTTTTAGCGTTAAATCAAAAATCAACTCAAAATATTCTGTTGTTTTTAGTTTCGCTGTCAGCGGGCACCCTGATGGGCGGCGCTTTTTTGCATTTAATGCCCGAGGGAATATCTAAACAGCCGGCAGAAAATTTCTTTCTTATGATGCTCGGTTCTTTTATCCTCTTTTTCTTCATTGAAAAGATTCTTCACTGGCAGCACTGCCACAATGAAGAAGAGGAAATCCATTCTTTCGGCTACATGAGCTTAATCGGCAGCGGCGTCCATCATTTTATCGACGGCCTGATTATCGCTGCAACATTTCTGGTTGATGTGAAGTTGGGCATAGCTGCTGTCATTGCCATCGGTTTGCATGAAATACCCCAAGAAATAGGGAACTGCGCCATTTTACTTTGCGCCGGCTTTAAAAAGACCAAAGCCCTGCTGCTTAATCTGGCAGTATCCTTAACCATGGTGGCCGGAGGTCTTTTGGGCTATTTCATGGCCCTGGGCGCTGAAAACGTCATTACATACCTCTTGCCATTGGCGGCCGGGGGATTCTTGTATATTTCCACTTCTGATTTAATTCCGGAAATCCGCAAAGAAAAAGATATTAAAAAATCTTTTTATTCTTTCGGAATTTTTTTATTGGGACTCGGCATTATGTATTTAACCAAGCTTATCTAAGAACCACTTACTCTCAGGGGAGTGGCTTGACAGGCCTCTTTGGCCTGATATTATGGATATAGGATACTTCGCATAATGATTCTTTACCGAAGTATAGTCTATGAGAGAAGATACTAAGCCCATAATCGGGCACATAAGCGACTTTTTGGAGTATTTGGACATAGAACGGGGCTTAAGCAATAAAAGCCAGGAAACTTATGGCCGATTTTTAAATAAATTTTCTTCTTGGTTGTCTGCTAATAATTTAGCGGGCCTGCTTCCTCATGAGCTCAACCAAGAACAGATAAGGAAATACCGAATATTTTTATCCCAAACCTTCAATAAGAACACCCGGGAGCCCCTTAAAAGGTCCACGCAGAGTTATTACCTTATTGCTCTTAGGAATCTTTTAAATTACTTTGCTGATCGCGATATATTATCCCTACCGTCAGAGAAAATAAAATTAGCGAAATCAAAAATCAACGAACGAACGATTAAATTTCTTCCAGTCGACCAAGTGAGTAAACTATTGGAAGCACCCAAGACGTCTACGCTTACTGGCCCTAGAGACCGAGCTATTTTAGAGATCTTTTTTTCCACGGGATTGCGAGTAGCAGAATTAGTAGGCTTAAATAAAGAACAAATCAAAATTGCTCCTGAATCAAAATCTCTGGAAATCGTAATCGTCGGCAAGGGTGGCCGGCCCCGC
>JBBTYF010000004.1:7903-16145 GCA_038061935.1 Patescibacteria group bacterium
TCCTGAATCAAAATCTCTGGAAATCGTAATCGTCGGCAAGGGTGGCCGGCCCCGCCCCGTCTACATCTCCAAAAGAGCGATAAAATGGTTAGAAAAATATCTTGAAACGCGTAAAGACAAAGAAAAGGCGCTGTTCATCAACTTTAAGGGACCCACACATACTAAAGAAAGACGACTTTCCAGCCGTTCTATGGAAAATATTGTCAAAAAATATGCTATTTTAGCCGGCATCCCCTCTTTCACCTCATGCCATACGCTCCGCCACTCTTTTGCCACTGATTTGTTGAGTCAAGGAGCTGATTTAAGAACCATCCAGGAGCTTTTGGGACACAAAAATATTGGCACGACTCAGATTTACGCTTCTGTTACTTCAAAAAAATTAAGAGAAACTCATAAAAAATTTCACAGTTTGGGAGAATAATAAATTTCACTTATGGCTCAAAATAAACAACCGCTTCCTTGGCACGTAGTTGAAGAACAAATCCGGAAAGAAATAAATTGGTTGAATTTACTTGCCGCGAGGGACTTAAAAAGAACCCCCTAGAAGTGGTTCTCACGTCTATACTCCTGTGCTTCAGTGCCCTATTTTAGGCCTCTAAAAGGGCCTCCTGGGGCGTTTTTGGCTCTAAGAGGTAAATTACCCCATTCCGGCTAAAATGGCCTCAAAAGGTTGAATTCTAAAATAAAAGGCGCCACGATTCGTGACACCTTTTTGTTTATGTTAACTTCTGCTTTTACTTTCGCTGATAAGCTCTTCGGCAATTTGTACGGTTTCTTGATTAGCCGGGTCATTCTTGAATTTACCGATCTTCCGAATGGTATCCGCCGACAAATCCGCCGCGTTTTGAGATAACCAACAAAAAGCTAAACATTTCCTTTCTTGATCCTTGTCGCTCAATAACTCTTTAAGAGTTTCTTCCGCTAATGCCGCATCTTCGCCGCCGGCAACCAGAATTACCCCGATTTCATTTATGTAAAAACACTGCTTTGGCAATCCCATCTGAAGTGAGTTTTTGAGCTCGGCCAGGGTTAAGTCTGTTTGTCTCACCGGCGTCCTCCTTTTTTCAGTTTCTTTAGCCAAACAAGGTTTACATACTTGCGGGCCGCCGGTTAAGTGGAAAAACGGCCCGTGGCAATCTAAACAGATAGCGTCATTGCCATTTCTGCTCATATTCATCCCTCTCCATCAAATTCAACCCTTGACGATCTTTTATTTCAGAAATTTCCATTTTTCACCTCTTTGTAAATGTTCTGCTTTAATTTTTTATCTTAGCAATCCATGGTAAAAAATCAAGCTTGACGCTATGATAGTTTTTGAGTGTAATATTCTCCCCCATTTTACGTCATAATTGTAAAACTAAAAGCGCGCTTTTGTCCCATCCCCTACGGGTGGGTTTTTAAATCTCAATATTAGAGGTGTCCCCTACCTTGCAATTTAAATTTATAAAATAACTGCAAACAAAATAAAAACCGCACTAGGGTGCGGTTTTTGTTTTTATGCTTGCAAGAATGGCGCCTGGTTCTTGTTGATAATTTTCAATGAACTGGAGGCGGGGGCAGGATTCGAACCTGCGTCTCGGGTTTTGCAAACCCGCGCCTGACCGCTTGGCTACCCCGTCATAATAGTTTATTATTTACCCCTTTTCTCTTTAAGTAAAGCGCTGATATGCTCTTTGGCTTTCAACTGCTCTTTAATGGTATTTTCAAGCTCAAGGGCTGAAAAATCTCCGAAGTATTTTAAGGGGTATTTCTTAAGATAATCGAACTCTTTAACTTTTTCTAAAAAATGTGCGGTGTATCTTAAATAATTATTCTCGTCTTTGATTGGGGCATCTTTGACAACGCTGATGTGGCTACAGCCCACCTTGTGCTTTTCAATAATTTTAACGTCGTGTTGATATTTTTCTTGATTTAATAACCGATCGTTTTCCAAGTGGGACAAATCCACACAAACACCGGCAAATTTTTTAATTTCGTCTTCGTCAAGAGGCTGATAAGTATTTTCTATATAAATAAAATTCCGATATTTCCCCCACTCGGCCGGAATGGGATATTCCCGAACGGTATGGGTATTAAAAACTTTTGTCTGATAATTTTTCACCAAATAATCCATTTCCCCCATCGTCACGTCGTCTCTTAAATGGATGAAAGGAATGCTCTTGATGCTCGTTTTTTCGAGCAACCGATAAAGCTCTTTTCTCTCTGTTCGATTTAAACAGGTCAAAAAAATAGCCACTTCTTTCAATTTCAGCTTCCCCGCCTCTTTAACTCTGTCTCTCCAGGCCCCGGGGGTAGTGGTAATGGTTGGTAAAATTTGCATAATCACTTACCCCGTCTTCGCTGGCGCAGAGCAAAATCTGCCAAGGCCGCATCCAGGTCTTTTTCAGTAAAATCGGGCCAGTATTTCGGAGAAAAATACAATTCGGCGTAGGCCGATTGCCAGATTAAAAAATTAGACAATCTTTGCTCTTTGCCGGTCCTGATAAGTAAATCCAAGTCTGATGTCCAAAGGTTTTCAGAAATCACTTCTTCGGTGATTTCCTCCGGGTCAATTCTTTTTTTAATAATATTTTTAACAGCCGAGGCGATTTCCGCCCTGCCGCCATAGCTTAAAGCGATATTAAACGTCATATCTTGATTATTCTTGGTCGATTCCTCCATTTTTTCTAAAGAGGAAACAAGCCCCTTAGGCAATTTTTGTTTATCGCCGATAATTTTCACCTTAATGCTGTTTTCGACCAACTTTCTGACATCGCGGCTGGCTGCCTTTTTGCATAAATTCATCAAAAAACTGACTTCCTGCCGGGGACGCTGCCAATTCTCGGTAGAGAACGCAAAAACGGTCAAACTTTTGATGCCAATGTCTCGGCAATGTTTGACGATTTTTTTTAATACCTCCAGGCCTTTGGCATGGCCCTTAAAAACAGGTAACCTCTTTGCCTGGGCCCAGCGTCGGTTGCCGTCCATAATAATACCTAGGTGATGTGGAATTTTACTCATTTTTACTTTAATTGTTCCGCTAAGTTTAAAAGAAATTCCTTTTCTTTTTGAGGAAAAGCCCTTTCTTCTTTCAATATTCTTTGGGCAACAGTAATTAGTTTTTCCTGCATTTTTTGATATTTTAACCTATCCAAACCAAATATTTTATCGATGTCGCCGTCTTGTAGGTCGTCTTTTATCTGGAACGCCATTCCTAACGGCAATGCGAATTTCTCTATTTTCTCAAGAAAGTTTTTGCCGGCCCCGGCGAGTATCGCTCCAATCTGCAAAGGGGCGACGATGGTGTAAAAAGCGGTCTTCTTCTTATAAACATCTAAAACTTCTTTGTCATTAACCTTTTTACCAGATTTTATCTTTTCTCTCAAGAACAAATCCAAAATTTGGCCATAGCCCGTCGCATAAAGAACTTTATTCAATTTTGCCAAAGCCGGCGCCCTATTTTTTACCGGGAAGGCCGCCGAGTCTAATGCCTCGTAGCCCAAAGCCGAAGCCATGTCCCCCACCACAATGGCCACATCTGAACCACGGACACTGTGCAGTGATTTTTTACCGCGGCGCATCTCGTCTTTGTCGATAATGTCATCGTGAATGAGCAAATAGTTATGAATCAACTCGATAAAAATAGAAGCTTCCAGAATCGCTTCTTTATCTTTGCCGCCGGCCAGAAAATAACCGTAATTTACCAAAACCGCCCTGATTCTTTTGGCTGGCCTTAGGGAATATTCGCGGAGCCAACCCAAAATCTCCTTTTCATGAGCCGCCGTGGCTTCCTTGATTTTTCGGTTGAAAAACCTGGCTACTTCCCTATTAATTCCTTTTTGCAGACTTAATAAGTCCTGAAAAAATGGCATCGCTTTCTATTTTAACATTATTCGGCAACAACCAGAATAGCTTAAACCCCAAAAAATAAACTATTCTGGTGAATGTTTTCAGAATTATAATTTTCAGACTGAAATATTTTTTAAGGTCTTTACGATATTCCAAGAAATCAGGGAAAGAGCCGAGTAAAAGATCGGCGGCGATTAATCCCCAAATCACTCCCCCGCCAGACCAGGGCTTGGTCAGGCCTGCGGCGTCGCCGCATAAGGTAACGGAATTATTGCTGGGGATAATCAATCCCTGCGGGATCATGGCCGAAACCGTTCTGGTAATTTTAATATTATTCTTTTTTAAAAATTCTTCAAAAAGGAACCGCGCGTCTTTAAGATCAGCCATGATACCGTATTCTGTCTCCCCTCCTCTGGGAATGCGCCAAATAAACCCCCCACCACTTTTGTTTGTAAACATCTCTCGAATCACACTAAATATAGAAAAGTGGTGGGGGGTTACAGCCCAAGTTTCGACAAAATCAGAGTGATCTTCTTTTGCGATAAACCCCTGAATTCCTAATCGTAAATCCGGATTTTTCATCCCTAAGCTTTTTCTAACTGCAGAATTGGCGCCGTCGCACCCGATAATTATGTCAGGTTCTAAAAAGGATGTGATATGACTATGAATGGAGGGGTTAGGGTGCGGCGAGCCCGAGCGAAGCGAGAGACGAGTAGGGAGCACGGAATGAATAGTCATATCACATCCTAAGAATATCTCTGCTCCGGCTTCTCGGGCTGATTCAGCAACCAACCTGTCCAACTCCGCATGATTCATCACCAAAAAAGGCTTTGAGAATTCAACTTTAATACTTTTTTTAGGGAAGTGAATCAAAACTGAAGTTATCCGATTTTGAACAAGCCCTTGGCTTTGAGGGACAAAATCCAGAATCCTTTCCGAAAAGAGGCCGGAACAGGCCTCTTTGCCGATGTTATCTTTTTTTTCGAAAACGGTTACTTTATGACCCTGCTCTGAGAGTTTCCAAGCAAGATAAAGACCGTTAATCCCCGCTCCGATAATAGCTACTTTCATACCATTCATTTTAGCTCCCAGACGAGATCGAAGCAAGTAAAAACCCCTTACTAAGTTTACTTAGCAAGGGGTTTCTGATTTATTTAAATATTAAGTGTTTCACCTCTCTGGAGGTGCTTGGTTTGTTTTCCTCCGACAAGTTGTTCAAACATGATACGTCGGTCTTCCGGGGCATGAAAAGGAATAATCATTTCCGGTTTTAATATTTCTATCGTTTCCTGCAACCCGCCTCTCTGTTCGTGGCCCGAGACATGCAAGAATCTTTCTTCGGGCCGGAAAGACAAGTCGAGTTTCTTTGATTCGTTTTCATGCAGAATAATTTTTACGTCGTGCGCGTGCAGATCTTCAAGAAGCCATTTCACATTTTCTTCGTTGCCCGGGATGCATCTTGAAGATACAACTACCGTGCTTCCGCGGGAAAGACTTAGGTGCTTGTGTTCGTCCCGGGATAATCTGACGAGTCCCGACCCTTCCTCGCCCTGTGACCCTCCAATAAGGACAATGTCTCCGTTACGCGGTAGAGAACCTTTGCCCAGAAGCCTGCAGGAAGAACTCATCCTGAATCCGCCAATACCCACCGTCTTGTGATGGTCTACGGCTTTTTTTATAATGGCCTCGATCCTTCGTATATTAGAGGCAAAACATGTAATTATAATCTGGCCGCTCGCCTCTTTGATAATATCCTCAATGGAATCAAAGACCGGCTGCTCTGGAGGAGTAAATCCGTCCATCTCCGTATTAAGGACATCCATCACCAGGCAATTAACCTGGCCTACGCTGAGACGAATGTCTTGAAAAACTTTCCGAGTTTTTGCGATACCTTCCTGCATGCCGTTTAACTTGAAGTCTCCAAGGTGTAAAACAACCTTGTTGCCCCGCCTCAGTAAAATAGCGCGGGTGCCCGGGATAGAATGATATACCGAAATAAGATAAATTTGGAAATCGCCATGCGTTAGAACTTGATTTCCTTCAAAAACATGGGTTTCGGCGCCTTTCGGGATATCAAGGTCTTCTACATAAACTTCCATAAACCGGCCCGTCCATTCTGAAAAATACACCGGGATTTTTCTCATTACCAATTCCCTTACAGCCCCGATATGGTCCAGGTGCGCATGGGTTATCACCCCGATAACTTTTACTCCTCTCGCCAATAAATCGTCTAAAATATCTAGGCGGGGCGGAGGATCTGTCGGCGACCAACTAACTTGAGGGTTCATGCCGCAATCTACTACGACGGCATAATCACCGCTCGTATAGCCGCTTGTATAAATAAAACAAGTGTGCCCTACGCCTAACTCTCCTGCGGGAATAATCAAGATCTCGTCATTTTCTTTCCAAAGCATTTTTCACTCCTTCCAATAAATTTATTAACGTACTCTGTTAGATTCTACATTTTAGAAGCAAATTGTCAAATTACTTAGGCATTTCGATTTTAACAGGCTCTTTGCCGTAATTTTTCGCCGTGATATAGCCCATGGCGAAAGAAAGCAGGGAAATCAAAACCACTCCTGTAACAAGAATAATGTCGTTTTGATTAGACTTTACAAATTGTAGAAACCTTGCTAACATGTTTTTATATGGCAACAACTAAAGCGACAGGCGTTACAAGATTGGGCCGAGATTCCGAACCAAAATATTTGGGGATCAAATTACAGGACGGGCAGATTGCCGGCCCCGGTCAAGTCATTGTTCGCCAGCGCGGTACTAAAATTATTGCGGGGAAAAACGTCAGACGAGCTGGCGACGATACTCTTTACGCCGCTGTTAAGGGTGTCGTTAAATTTTCCACTAATAAAAAACAAAGATTCGATAATACGCGGCGCCTCGTTAAAATAGTGTCACTGGAACCTATAAAAGAACAGAAAGGAGCTTAGCTCCTTTTTTGTTTTGCGGCTACTTTGATAAATTCTCGGAATAACGGATGAGGGTTAGTCGGGCGCGATTTGAACTCGGGATGAAACTGGGTACCCAAAAAGAACGGGTGCCTTTTTAGTTCGGCAATTTCCACCAAATCTCTTTCCGGATTAGTCCCTGACATTATCATGCCCTTCTTTTCTAGAATGCTTCTGAAGGCGTTATTTACCTCGTAGCGGTGCCGATGGCGCTCCATGATACTTGGGGCTTTGTAGGCCTTAAAAGCTAAAGTATTGGGCTTAACTTGGCACTTGTACTCCCCCAGTCTCATGGTGCCGCCGTACTTCTTTTCTTTCAAAAGAACATCCTGATCCGGCATCACATCAATGACATTTTCTTCGCCTTTGGGAGTAAACTCGGCGGAATTCGCCGTCTTCAATCCACAAACATGACGGGCGTATTCAATGACGGCCAACTGCATGCCCAGACATAAACCGAAATACGGGATTTTGTTCTTACGGCAAAATTCAATCGCCTTGATCTTGCCCTCAATGCCCCGCGAACCGAAACCGCCTGGCACAATAATCCCGTCGTACTCTTTCAACTCTTTTAATAAGCGGGGATTTTTTTCGTACTCCTCTGATGACAGCCAATGGATTTCCGGCTTCCTTTTATTAAACCAACAAGCGTGCTTCACGGCTTCGATGACCGAAATGTAAGAATCCGCCAGGGTAAACTTGCCTGTTTCAAAATACTTGCCCACAATCCCGATTTTGACCGGAGTTTTTACGGTTTCAATAGTATGGGCCAATTTTTTCCAGTCTTTCAGGTCTCCCCTGTTCTTGGTCCGCAAGCCAAACTTCTTCAAAATCCTGTCCCCCATCTTGTCTTTCTCAAAATTAATGGGGATTTCGTAAATCGATTTGATGTCGGGCGCGGAGATCACGTCTTCTTTGGCCACGTTGCAAAAAACGGAAATTTTCTTTTTTCTGGGCTCGTCTATGGGAACAACGGACCTGGCCAGAATCATGTCGGGCTGAATGCCGGCCATATTAAGCCACCGCACCGCCTGCTGGGTGGGCTTCGTCTTCATTTCGCCGATCATACTCGGCACGGGCAAATAACTTATTAAAACGAAAAGAATATCTTTGGGTGTGCTCAAGCGCATCATTCTCGCCGCTTCCAAAAATAAGCTGTTTTGATATTCTCCGACCGTACCGCCGATCTCTATTAAAACAAAATCAGCCTTGTTTGTTCGGGCCGCTCTTTTGATCCGGAAAATCACTTCCTCCGGAATATGAGGCACCACTTCTACGCATTTACCGCCGTATTCCAGGTTTCTTTCCCTACGAATCACGGCTTCATAAACGCGGCCTGTCGTAATATAATTGAAAGTATTTAAATCCTCGTCAATGAATCTTTCATAGTTGCCCACGTCCTGGTCGCACTCTGTGCCGTCAGCGGTCACAAAAACCTCACCGTGCTCAAT
>JBBTYF010000005.1:0-2523 GCA_038061935.1 Patescibacteria group bacterium
CCAAACTCCTTCCATCGGTAAGCTTTACTTTCGTATCTTTAGTAAAACATCCCCAGTTTCCTTGACCTTGGATGAGCGTGTATCTCAAAGAAAAATCCTGGGCCATGCGGGTCATAGAGTCGTACACAGCCACATCGCCATGCGGATGGTAGCGGCCGAGCACAGAACCAACCACCGTCGCCGATTTCCTGAATTTGGCTCCGTGGGTTAAACCATCTTCATACATGGCGTAAAGAATCCGGCGGTGAACGGGCTTTAAGCCATCTCTGACATCAGGCAGGGCTCGGGCCACGATCACAGACATAGCGTAATCAATATAAGACTCCTGCATCTCGGTCACGATTTCTCTTGGTTTGACGTAACCTATTTCTTGTTTCACCTTGTCGGCAACTTTCTTTTCAACCGGCTTGCCCTCCGTAGCTTTAGCGGAGGAGGGTTTTACAACCGAAAATTCTGCGGCTTTTTTGACGGGAGGTTTTGGCACGGCAACGAATTTTTGAGATTTTCCGCCCAAGGCGGACCGGCCCTGGGCCGGCTTCTCTTTTTCCACCGTTACTTTTACCCTTACTTTAATTTTCTTGAGTTGAGGTTGCTTTTTGGGCATTTGTTTTTATTTTCGGTATTTCTATTTTAGGTATTTCTATTTTAGGCATTTCGATTTTCGGCAAACTCAATCCCTTAATTCTTTCGGGAATGCGCCCCACCCACCACGTCAGCATGATTAAACCTAAAACAATCACGATAACCCACAAAATAATCTTTCTTTGCTTTTCGGGCAAGCTCCTTATTTTTTCTAGAAACTTCATTGTGTTAAAACAACCACTTGAGTTTCCAATGGCAAGTCTTTCTTTTTAATCAAAAGTTTCTCTTGGGGCACGACTGACTTCTGGCCGATTTCTTTCAAAAACTTATCCACCTCATCAAGTTTTATTTTAAGCTTAGGAATACTGTAATGCATCGGGATGACAATCTTGGGTTCTATTTGAGAAATAACGTGAGTCGCTCCTTTGGCATCAATGGTGAACTCTCCCCCGACTGGAATCATTAGAACATCAATGTCTCCGATTTGTTCAAGCTGGTCTTCACTAAGTTCCTTCTGGCCGAAATCGCCTAAGTGGCACAACTTCATTTCTTCCACCTCAATAGTATAAATAGTGTTTGATCCCCTCTCTTTCCCCTCTTTCTCGTCGTGAAAAGAAGGAATGCCTTGGATAAAAATTTCCTTCACCTCGTATTCCCCGGGTCCTTCAACCAAAAAAGGCGTACCTTTAATGGCTTTCTTGTTATTGTGATCAGCGTGATCATGAGTAATCAATAAAACATCGGCAGTGATTGAAGGAACCTTCAACCCCGTAGCTTCATCAAAAGGATCAATGGCAAGCGTTGTTTGCTCGCCCTTGCTAAGACTGGTTTGCAGTTGAAAAAAAGATTGTCCGTGCCAGGTGATGTGCATGTTTTTTCATTATATCACAATCTCGCTTTACTTTAAAGTCTTGCTATATGAAAAACTTTATTGTATACTGATTTTATGAAAAATACCATCGAAAATAAGGTCACTGACTTTATAAAACTTCCGAGAGTCGGCGAAATCGTCGAAGGCTCGGTGATTGGCGTAGGCAGATCGACGGTTTACGTTGATTTAGGGCCGATCGGCACCGGCATCATCTACGGCCAAGAGTTTCAGGAGGCAAAAGTCGCCTTAAAGGGCGCTCAAATGGGAGATAAGTTAATGTTAAAGATCGTGGACCTTGAAAACGATGAAGGTTATATTGAGCTTTCCGCCACTCAGGCCGGCCGAGAGCTGAATTGGGATAAACTCGTTTTAAAAAGAGACAAAGATGAATCATTAACGGTCAAGGTTCTTGGCGCCAATAAAGGCGGGTTACTCGTAGAAGCGGAAAAAGTTACCGGCTTTTTGCCCGTTTCGCAATTATCCCCTAAAAACTATCCGAGAGTTGAAGGAGCTGACCGCACTAAAATTTTAGACAAACTTCAACAGCTTATTGGCCAGGAAATGACGGTGAAAATCTTAACCATTGATCAAAGTAAAGATATTTTAATTCTTTCTGAAAAAGCCACTGAAACCGAAAAGGTCAAAACACTCGTTGAAAAATACAAAGTCGGCGACGTAGTCGAGGGAGAAATCACGGGCATCGTAGATTTCGGAGTTTTTGTTAAAATCTTGCCTGACAATTTAGAAGGTTTAATTCATATTTCCGAAATCGACTGGCAGCTTATCGATAATCCGGCTGAAATCGTCAAAGTAGGCGAAAAAGTCCAAGCCAAAATCATTGAAATTGCCGACGGCATCAGAATCTCTTTGTCATTGAAAGCCTTAAAGACTGATCCTTGGATAGATATTGATAAAAAATATAAAAAGAACGACGTGCTCGAGGGAAAAGTGACCAAGTTCAATCCTTTCGGCGCTTTTGTGGAAATCGCTCCCAAGATTCAGGGGCTCGTCCATATTTCCGAATTCGGCACCAAGACAAAAATGGAACAGAAGCTGAAAATCGGCAAAGA
>JBBTYF010000006.1:0-24458 GCA_038061935.1 Patescibacteria group bacterium
GGAATCGAACCTGGATTTAAGGTTTAGGAAACCCTTGTCCTATCCGTTGAACGACGGGGGCTGAGCTTCTTAATAACGCCATCTTAGCAAAAAGTTTGGTTCCTGGCAATGAGTATGATAAGATTGTCTTATATGGAAAAATACTCGAAAGACTCATCAATCCCCGGGATTATCAAGAAGGTTTTGCCGGCCGTGGTCAGCATCGTTGTTTCTAAAATGTTGCCGGTTTTTGAAGCGCCTTTCGGCGGTCCGCAGGACCCCCTCAACCCAAATACTCCCCTCATGGTCCCCAAGGGCAAGAAAAAAATAGATGTCGGAGGGGGTTCCGGTTTTATCGTTGACCCTTCGGGCATTATTTTAACCAACCGACATGTTGTTAATGACCCTAGCGCCGAATATGTCGTAATTTTAGGAGACGACGAAAAATATCCGGCCCATGTTTTAGCCAGAGATCCCATTCACGATGTCGCTATCATAAAGATTGATAAAGAAAACCTGCCTGTAATCGAACTCGGCGATTCTTCGCTGTTGGAATTAGGTCAAACAGCCATCGCTATCGGCAATGCTTTGGGGACCTTCCGTAATACGGTTTCAGTCGGAGTTGTTTCGGGTTTGGCGCGGGAAATCTCAGCTGGCGATACGACCAACAACACTATCACTAAGTTAAGGGGCTTAGTGCAAACCGATGCCGCTATTAATCCGGGTAATTCCGGAGGCCCGTTAATCGACGTTAAAGGCGAGGCCATTGGTATTAATACTGCCATGGTTTTCTTCGCTGAGAACATCGGTTTTGCTTTACCCATTAATAATGCCCGAAGAGATTTGGATGATCTTAAGCAATATGGCCGTCTCAGATTGCCATTCTTAGGCATACGCTATGTTCTATTGGACAAAGAAGCGCAGGAGAGATTTAAGCTCGCCATAGATCACGGAGCTTTTGTCGTCGCTGAAAAAAATCCTCAAAGCCAATCAAGCGCCGTGGTTTCGGGAAGCGCGGCTCATCAAGCGGGCGTCCAAGAAGGCGATATTATCTTAGAGGTCCAAGGCATTAAGATTTGCGCCAAATGCCCGCTGGAAGATATTTTACAGAAACAAAAAATCGGCGAGAATCTTGATTTGAAGATTTTCCGAGACGGCAAGGAAATCATGCTCAAGGTACGCTTAGACGAAAGGAAATAATAATTTATATAACAACAAAACAGCCCCCTTTTCAGAGGCTGTTTTTTTGGGGTGGCTAAGCAGATTCGAACTGCCACTGAAAGTTCCACAAACTTTAGTGCTGCCATTACACCATAGCCACCACGTGTGCCCTCGCGAGGAATCGAACCTCGATTACAGGTTTAGAAAACCCGTGTTCTATCCGTTTAACTACGAGGGCAAAATTCACTACTTGAATTTTGCCGGGCGCTTTAAGCGCCCAGTGTTGCTACCTTTAAAATTATACTCAGAAAACGAACTAAATCAAGGGCTGGATCGCAGAAATCGCAAAGAACCCGACCAGCGCTCCGAAGAGAACCATAAGAACTAATTCGGCAAAAACTGCCAAACTTTTCAAATCACGAGAAATTTCGTCATTAAAAAAATAGCCTAACTTTTCTAAAACCATAGGGAGCTGCCCGGTGTCCTCCCCCACTTCGAGCATTTGAATAAATATCAAAGGAAAAAGATATTGGTATGGCCGCAGAGCTTCAGACGCCCTTAAACCGCTTTTTACCTTCTGAGCCGCCGAGATTAATGCGTCTTGATAGTAAAAATTGCCTGTCGCGCCGGCGATATTCTCTAACGATTCGGCCAAAGAAACGCCTTTCGCCATCAAAAAATTCAATTTTTCTATAGTATGCGCAGTGTTAATTTTTCTGACCAGCTGGCTGGTTAACGGCGATCTTAATAAAAGCCTGTCTAAAAACTTCCGGCTGTTAATTGTTTTTGAGGCAATTTTAAATAAAAAAACGAGAACGCCCAAAAACAAAAGAATCCGAGGCCATTCTTGAACAAGAAATCTGCTCAAGGAAATGGCGATTCTGGTTGTCAAAGGCGGCGTTATTTCCAGCTTTCCGAGAAGCAAAGAAAGTTTGGGGACGGCCACGGTTAAAATTACAGCTCCGATGCCCGTCATCACGGCTATCATTACAAGCGGCCCCGTCAGCGTTTTCCGGATTTTTAATTTTAAGTCGCCCTCTTTGATCATTTATTCGCCCAAAGCTTTTTTAATTTTACCTACTACCTCTTCTAAAGTATAGCTTGCTTTGACCATGTACGTGGTGGCGCCTAGCTCTAAGGCTTTTTCAATATCGCCCATTGACTCTAAGTTCGTTAAAACAATAATAGGAATATCTTTAGTCGCCTCGCCGCTTTTTAGTTCTTTTAAAACCTCGAAGCCGTGCATTTTCGGCAGAATGAGGTCAAGTAAAATGAGGTCGGGAATTTCGGCTTGAGCCGTCTTCAAACCAGCCTCGCCATCAAGGGCTCTCAGCACCTTATAGCCTTCTTGCTCTAAAACATCTCCCAGAGTTTTCTGAAGCGCCGCTTCATCTTCAATAAATAATATTTTTTTCATTTATTTTTTAGTTGGTACGGTAAACCAAAACGTCGACCCTTTATTCTGTTCGGACTTAAAACCTATTTTTCCACCCGACTTTTCAACGATCGATTTGGCAATATATAAACCCAGACCCGAACCATTTGTTTGATATTTTAAAATATTGCCGGACCGAAAAAATTTCTGGAAAATGTGCTTTTGGTCTTCTTTGGGGATACCGACTCCGCCATCTTTAACCGAAAAGAGTAATCCGCCATTTTTAGGGGCTACGGCCGCTATGACTTTCCCGGCGCCTTTGGTATAACGGACGGCGTTATCGATAAAATTTTCGATCACTATTTTCAATTGGGAGGAATCGCCGAAAGCTTGAGGCAAGCTTTCCTGAGCCATTTCTAAAGCTATCTCGACTTTAGAAGATAAAGCAATCGGCTTAAATTCTGCGATGGCCTCTTTAGCTAAATCGGCAAGAGAAAACTCGGCCTTGTGTAAAGGAAGCCTGCCCTGCTCAATCCGAGAAACCATTAAAAGCGAAGAAACCAACTCCTTCATTCTTTTAGTGTTGTCGGCTAAGATTTGCAGGTATCCGGCAGGCTTACCTTCAATTTTACCAAATCGCCCTGAGACCAAAATTTCCAGCGCCCATTTTAAATTGGAAAGCGGCGAACGCAACTGATGAGAAACAATACTGATAAATTCTGTTTTTAAACGATTGGCCTCGGCCAGCCCTTCAAGGCTTCTCGTAATACTGAAAGTGAGCACTAAAAGAATGAAAGTCAAAACGAGAACGATCAAAGATACTACATTGGGATCAGCCACATAGCGCGTTCCTAAAACATAAGTAATAATCGCGGTTACAATAATAACGGTTCCCATCACCAAAAAGAGAAATTGGGGGCACCGCCACATGCCGAGGCCGTATTTCTTGCAAGTCGCCCGGATATTCAACTGCTCTAAAATTTCTCTGAAACTCATTATTTTATTGTACCATGAGTTGAAAAACAAGCGAAAATATGATAAGTTGTGAAAACGGGCCGCCCCCTTTCGGGGGCGAGCCTCGCCCTTTCAGGGCGGGGCGTGGTGTAACGGTAGCACGAGTGCTTTGGGAGCATTTAGTCCGAGTTCGAATCTCGGCGCCCCGACAAAACCAAATATGCGGGTGTCGTATATCGGTATTACCTGGGATTTCCAATCCCAAGAGAGGGGTTCGACTCCCCTCACCCGCTCAGAAATTAAAATAGCCCTGAAAAGGGCTGTTTTTATTTCTGGATAGAGTTGTTGGGGGAGTCGAACGCCAGACTGAGCGAAGCGAGGGAGGCGGTGGCCAGACCTCGTCCCGCCGTGGCGGGACGAGAGTCGAGGCCGACTCCCCTCACCCGCTCCAATGAAAAAGCGCGGAGAACTGTTCTCCGCCATTTTTCTGATTAGCGAGAAACGATCCCGCTAATTTATTTTACCGCGTCTTTGAGAATACTGCCGGGTTTGAAGACCGGCGCTTTTTTCGCGGCGATCTTGATGGTTTCGCCGGTTTGAGGGTTCCTCCCCTCTCGTTCTTTCCTTTGGGCAATTTTGAATTTACCGAAACCGGTCAAAACTACTTCTTCGCCTCTGGATAAAGATTTAATAATCTCATCCAAAAGCACGGTCAGGCAATCATTCGCCTGGGTTTTAGAAACGCCGATTTTTTTAACTATAGCTTGGACGATATCTTCTTTGGTCATACGATTTTTAGGCAGTCCGATTGCCCTTTGAATTTTAAGGGCAGTCGGACTGCGATTAATTTATTTGGCGTATTCAATAACCCGGCTTTCCCTAATGACGTTAACCTTAATTTCACCCGGGTATTTTAATTCCTCTTCAATGCGTCTGGCAATTTCTTTGGCTAACTGATGCGCGGCCAAGTCATCAATCTGTTCGGGCCTCACAAAAACCCTGATTTCTCTTCCGGCCTGAATAGCGTAAGCCTTCTCCACTCCGCCAAAAGAGGTGGCGATAGCCTCCAATTCTCCCAATCTCTTCAAATAGTTTTCCAAAGTGTCTTTTCTCGCGCCCGGACGAGCTCCCGAAATCTGATCGGCGGCTTGAACGATAATAGCCTCGATGGTTTCGGCCGGATATTCTTCGTGGTGCGACTTCATGGACGAGATCACGGCTTTTTCCACGCCGAATTTTTCTAAAATCTTAATACCGATATCAACGTGAGAGCCTTCAATTTGCTGATCCACAGCTTTGCCGATATCGTGCAAAAGCCCGGCTTTTTTAGCGAGACTGATATTGGCTCCGATTTCTGCGGCCAAAGCTCCAGCTAAGTGAGCCACCTCAATAGAGTGCAGTAAAACGTTCTGGCCGTAACTTGTCCTGAACTTCAATCTGCCTAAAAGCTGAACAATTTTCGGATCAAGGCCGATGATGTTGGTATCGTAAACAGCAGTTTGACCCGCTTCTTTAATTTGAACCGCGATTTCGTCTTGAGTTTTTTGAACTACTTCTTCAATTCTCGTCGGCTGGATGCGGCCATCGTGAATAAGTTTCTCTAGAGCAATCTTCGCGATCTGCCGGCGTATCGGATCAAACCCTGAAATCACCACGGCTTCAGGCGTTTCATCAACAATGATTTCGACTCCGGTCAGCTTCTCTAATGTTTTGATATTCCTCCCCTCTTTGCCGATAATCCTGCCTTTGATTTCGTCACTGGGCAAAGCCACGGTCGTCGTCGTCATTTCTTGAACCTGGGTCAAGGCATATTTTTGGATGGCCAAAGCGATTATTTCTTTCGCGCGTTCTTGCAACCTCTCCTTGCCATCGCCTTCCAATTTCCTGAGTTTCTGCATAATTTCCAGTTCAAACTCTTTTTCGCAATTCGACAGCAATTCTTTTTTTGCATCGTCCCGGGTAAGCCCCGAGACTTTTTCCAACTCAACCAAAGCTTCCTGTTTTAAAACTTCCAAACTTTCTTTGACCTCTTTGAGTTTCGTCACTTTTTCCTCTAAGTCTTTTTCCTTCTTTTCCTGATCAAGGAATTTCTGGTCTAGGGTGTTTTCTCTTTTAAGCAAAAAGCCCTCCGCTTTGAGCAAGCGATCTCTGGTTTGGTCTTCTTCTCTCTTAACCGCGTTGAGTGTAGAGGAGGCCTTTTCTTTGGCCTGGGAGATGATGGTTTCCGACTCCTGCTTAGCTTGAGATACTTTTTCCTGAAGCTTTTGCTCGATAGTTCCGACTCTTTTTTTGGCAATAGATTGACGGGCCAAATACCCTAAAACTGACCCCGCGGCCAACGCAATAAACGCCGCAATAAGCGGTATAAATAAATTCATAAATTGTCTTGAAATTTTGATAGGTCAACATATTTTATGTTGGAATCCGCAAAAATCCAATGTTAATTTTTCTGCCTTTACTATACCAGAAATTAACGGAAACGTAAAGCCCCCCACCACTTTTGTAAAAGTGGTGGGGGGCCGTTAATCTTTAATAATTTTAATTTTTGGTTTTGATCACTTCGTCGATGAGGCCGTATTCTTTAGCCTCTGGCGCATCCAGGTAAAAATCGCGGTCCGTATCTTTGCTGATCTTGTCTAGGGGCTGGCCCGTATGCTTGGCTAAAATTTTATTAAGCTTTTCCCTGATTTTCAAAATTTGTCTGGCCGTAATTTCAATTTCAACCGCCTCTCCCTGAACTCCGCCTGCCACCTGGTGCAAAAGAATCTGAGAATTGGGCAAAGCAAACCTTTTCCCCTTAGCTCCGGCCGCGAGCAAAGTGGCGCCCATAGAGGCTGCCAAGCCCACGCAAACCGTGGAAATGGGGCATTTGACGTACTGCATCGTATCGTAAATCGCCATGCCGGCAGTAACCGACCCTCCCGGCGTATTGATATATATTTGGATATCTTTTTTCGGATCCTGCGAGGCCAAAAACAAAAGTTGCGCAATAATGGAATTAGCCACCATATCGTTAATGGGGCTGGCTAAAAAAATAATGCGCTCCTTCAAAAGGCGGGAGTAAATATCGTAAGCCCGCTCCCCATATTGCGATTTTTCGATGACCGTAGGTATGAGATTCATAGTAAAATTATGAGAATTGTTCTTTTTTTGAGTCGCATCGGAGCCCTTTAGGGTAAAGCGCGAAAAAAAAGATAATTTGAATAATTATTTGATAAGACTTTCAAGAAACTCGAAAGCTTTCTCGTTTTTAATGACACTTTCAGCATACTCTCTGAGCTGATTTTTATCAAGACTGGGGTTTTGTTTCGCAATCTTCTCCATTTCGTCTGAAAGCTCTTTTTCAGGAATTTCAATCTTTTCCCTTTTTTGGATTTCCCGCAAAACCAATGAGTTTTTAATCCTTTTTTCCGCTTCGGGCGAGAAAGAATCAAAAATTTCTTTTTCGGTTTTATTGATCTTTTTTAAATATTCCTCAAAACCAATGCCCAGCATTTGCGGAACCTGCTCTTTGATGGTCGCCAGCATCCGATTTTTCTCCGAATCAACTAAAACTTCGGGAATTTCCATCTTGGACCCGGCCGCAATCTTATCTAAAATCTCTTGACGCAGCTTATCGCGCTCAATTTTCTCTTTTTCCTGCTTCAGTTTTTCAATTTCCTCCGGAGTAACCGTAACTTCGCGTTTTTTGATTTTAGGCGCAATTTCGCGATAATCAGCTATCGTTATTTCCGGCAAAACGGCAACAGTCGCCTTAAATTCCAGAGGATTGTTTAAAGCCAGTTTCAAAATGCTGATTTCCGGCTGACCCAAAGGTTCCAGTCCTTCTTCTTTTACAATCTTGAGATAACAATCCTTGATGCAATCTTGGGAGGCGGCTTTCAAAATGGTTTCTTGACCTAGTATTTTTTCAACTGTTTCTTTGGGAGCCTTGCCCTTGCGGAAACCCTCGACTTGGATATTCTCGCCTAATTTTAAAATGGCTTTTTCAACAAAAGTTTGGAATTCCTCAGTCGGCACCTCGAACTTTATTTCCAATTGGGCTTTGGCTAATTTTTGGATTGAATGAGCCATTATTTTATTAAACTAAGAAAGCAACGATTAATAAAGCAACAATATTTAAGACTTTGATCATGGGATTGATGGCCGGACCCGCCGTATCTTTATACGGGTCCCCTACCGTATCCCCGGTCACGGCTGCCTGGTGGGCCGGACTTCCTTTGCCGCCCAAGTTGCCGTCTTCAATATATTTTTTCGCGTTATCCCAAGCCGCTCCACCCGAAGTCATGGAAATCGCCACAAAAATTCCGGTAACAATACTGCCGATCAGCAGGCCTCCCAAGGCTTCCGCTCCGAGAACAAAACCGACCAAAATCGGAGCCGCAACCGGGATGATGGCCGGCAGAATCATTTCTTTGATGGCGGACTTGGTCACAATATCAACGCATTTACCATATTCGGGCTTAGCCGTCCCTTCCATTAAGCCCTTAATTTCTCTGAATTGACATCGCACTTCATCAACCACGGCCGCAGCCGCTTTGCCCACGGCCGACATGGCATAAGAAGCGAAAAGGTAGGGCAAAAGACCGCCGATTAAAAGACCGACCAAAAGCTTGGGGTTGTCTAAACGGAAACTTAAACCTGCGCCTAAGGCAGAAAGCTCTTGAGTATAAGAAGTAAAAAGCACCAGAGCCGCTAACCCCGCTGAAGCAATAGCATAGCCTTTAGTCACAGCTTTAGTCGTATTACCGACTGAATCTAAAGCATCAGTAACCTTTCTGACGCCTTCCTCCATGCCCGACATTTCGGCAATGCCGCCGGCATTGTCGGTAATCGGTCCGTAAGAATCAATGGCCACAATAATGCCGGCCAAAGAAAGCATGGACATAGCTGCGATCGCTATACCGTAAAGTCCGGCTGACCAGAAACTTACCAAAATGCCCAGAGCAATTACTAAAATCGGCCAAGCGGTAGATCTCATGCCTACAGCCAAACCGGTAATAATATTCGTGGCGTGGCCGGTTTGCGAAGCATTAGCGATTGATTGAACGGGTTTATATTTTTTAGAAGTGTAATAATCGGTAATTAAAAACATGCCTCCGGCCACAAATAGCCCCATCAAGGTCGGCGCGTAAAGCTGTAAGAATGAAAAGTTTAAAGCCGGGGCCGCATTTTTAATAATCCATAAAAAACCGAGGCCCGCTAAAATAGCCGAACCGAAAACTCCCTTATAAAGAGCGCCCATAATATTCGCCTTTTTCCCCAGCTTCACGAAAAAGCTACCCAAAATTGAAGCTAAAATAGCCACCGCTCCCAGATAAAGCGGTAAAGTGATCGCGATTAATTGGCCCGGGAAAATCAACGAGCCTAAAATCATGCTAGCTACCAAAGTCACGACATAGGTTTCAAAAAGATCAGCCGCCATGCCAGCGCAGTCCCCCACGTTATCGCCGACGAGATCCGCGATGACCGCCGGATTGCGCGGGTCATCCTCTGGAATGCCTTTCTCGATTTTCCCGACTAAATCAGCTCCCACATCAGCGGCTTTGGTATAAATACCGCCGCCCAGCCGCGCGAAAACTGAAATCAAAGAAGCGCCGAAGCCCAAAGCAATCAGCGACTTCAAATCGCCGGTTATCAGATAAAAACCGGTGACAGCCAAAAGACCCAGCCCCACCACCAAAAACCCGGTAACCGAACCTCCTTGGAACGACAGCTTCAAAGCCGCTCCCAAGCCGTTTTTGGCGGCTTCAGCCACCCTAACATTGGTTTTGGTGGAAATCATCATGCCGATAAAGCCGGTTAGCCCCGAGAAAAAGGCTCCGACCAGAAATCCTAAACCGGTTTTGATTCCTAAAAGCAGCCAAAGAATTAAAAACAAAAAGATAGCGACGAGACCTGCGGTTTTAAACTGCCTTTTTAAATAAGAAATGGCGCCTTCTTTAATGAAATTCGCAATAGCAATCATTTTGCCCGAACCTGGCGAAGACCGCTGGATTTTTTGAATTAAAAACGCGGCGAAAACTAAAGCAAAAAGAGCGACAAGAAGAGGTAGATATAACATAGCGATATGTTGGAGGTCCGACCTCCCACAAAATACAGAGGGAGGTCGGACCTCAATTAATAATTATTTAGATTTTTTAGTAGTTGTTTTCTTCTTTCTGGGATTTTCCTCCTTGCCCGTCGTAGCTTCAGCGGAGGCGGGTTTTTCCACTTTTTCTGTTCCTTTTTCATCAACGTTTTCTGGAGACCTCACATCTATTTTCCAACCGGTCAATTTTGCCGCTAATCTGACATTCTGGCCGCTTTTGCCGATGGCTAAAGAAAGCTGGTCTTCGGGTACCACGACCAACGCCTTGTTTCTGGGCATGATTCTTACTTCCACAACCTTGGCCGGCGACAGGGAATTAGCCAGATATTTTTCCGGGTCTTCAGACCACTCAATAATATCGATTTTCTCTCCGCCGAGCTCATTAATGACGGCCGTTACTCTGGTGCCGCGCTGGCCAACCATGGATCCGATGGGATCGACGCCCTCAACAGTTGAAGCCACGGCAATCTTAGAGCGCGAACCGGCTTCTCTGGCTACTGACTTAATCACGACCGCGCCCGAGGAGACCTCAGGCACCTCCAATTCAAAAAGCTTAGAAATCAACTTGGGATACGCTCGAGAAAGGAACACCGCCGGACCTTTCGGAGTATCTTCCACTTTTAAGACAAAAACTTTGAGTCTTTGTCCGGGACGATAGAACTCGTTGGGCACCTGTTCTTCCCTCGGCAAGATCCCTAAGATTTTGCCGATATCTAAAAACGCGGTCCGGCCCTCAACGCGTTGGACAATCCCGGAGATAATCTCGCCTTCTTTGGTTTTATATTCCTCGAGAATGACGTTTCTTTCCGCTTCGCGAATCCGCTGGAGTATGACTTGCTTTGCGGTCTGGGCGGCAATACGTCCGTAATCTCCCTGGTCTCCCAAGGGAATTTCCAGATCCTCGCCGACTTTGATTTTAGGATTTGATTTTTTGGCATCGCTGAGCATAACGTGCTTTTCGGGATTGAAACGGATTTTCTTAGCTTCGCCGCCTAATTCTTCAGAAACAAACTCATCGGGCTTTTCCTCTTTTAATTTCGCCAATTCCTCTTCGGAGTAAATCATATCCTTGTCCACCACCTGTTTTACCTGCCAAAACTTAAGTTCGCCCGTCAACATATCGAGCTTGGCTTTGGTAATCTGGCCCTTTTTGCCGTAGTCTTTCTTGTAAGCGGCGGCAATGGCCATTTCAATGGTTTCGATGACTTTTTCTTTAGGAATGCCCTTTTCCTCGGCAATCTGGGCGATGGCTGATAAGAAATTTTTTAAATCCATCATAAGTATTTTGTTATTTTTTGCATCTTCTTATAATTATTTATAATTGCAAAAATCAAGGTTCTGGCGAAGCCAGGTTCTTATTTTTTTAAATAAAATGTCCGCTTCCAACGGACACAGGTTTCATTACTTCCTAATCTAAACTAAGATTAACATTTTGAAACCGGCTGTCAAGCCCTTGGTGGTGTTAATAAAATAAAAAAACCGCTTCTTCCAAAAGCGGTTTTATCTTGTAAATAAAGAGATGAGCAAAAACCCGGTGATTGAACTTAATCCGATGAAAGAAAGAGCGGGGAAGGGGCGGTTGCCGAGAAGGATGAAAAAGAAGTAGGTAACGAGTAAGCCGAGAAGAGAAAACCCGACCATAGCCAGAGCATAGCCTAACCCCCAAAAAAGCATGACAGAAACCGTTAGAATTGCCGGTATCCCGATATCTCCGCCGCCTAAAAGGGAAAATCGTTCGAGTTTTACCTCTTTCGTTTCGTCGAAGTCTTCAGAGAGGTCGCCCAGAGACGAATTAAAGTCAGAAAACCTTATCTTAGGGAAAATGACGCCGGGGATCAGGTAGAAGCGAATCAAAACAGAAGACATCTCCACCATTGACTTGAAAACGTAAACAGCTAATAGGTCGTATATGGCGATAACGCCTATAATGATCACCGCATGACCCGGAGAAAACATGGACCCGAAGTCCAGGGCCACAAAGATAAGCAGTATCACCACGATTAAATCGTGTAGCCAAATCTTGAGGCGCGCCAGTCTATATATGAACGACTCCCAAAAAACGAACGGAGCGGCCGGTATTCGGCAGAACTTAGTTAACAGCCTAATCGGCCTCAAAACAGCTATGTGGGCATTCGATAGATAGGGAATTCTAATAGCCCGGAACAAAATCAGCAGAACGACCGTTACCGAAAAGTAAAAAATCAAAAACTGTACTGAGGTCATTTTGGGCCAAAAGAACAGCACCGCCCTAAGCTTAGATGCGGCCACGATAGCTAGGACGTTTACTGCCAAAAAGAAAATACTTGGCCAAAGAAAAAGATATAACCTTCTCCCCATTTTTCCTCCACCTTATCTTATTTTTAATGTGCTCTTTCAGATTAACATTACCAATAATCCAGTCAAACAATAGGGTTGTTTCACGTGAAACATCTTTTACTCTTTCATTTTAATGACCCGCGTCGTGAAGGCGCTATTGTTTAGACTCCTGCCGATGCCCCTCTTCGTCATATTCGTAGACCTTACCTTCGGATTCATCTGTTGCTTTTTTATGAGCACCATCGCAGTAAGGCTGATTTTTAGAAAGTCCGCACATGCAAATCCAGACAGATTCTGGTTGAGGTTTTATTTCAACAGGCTCTTTTAATGTTTTGATTACTTTTCTGGCCATAAAATTTTATTTTATTATTTTATTAGTGGCGATAGGCTCGACCTTTTAAATATAGTCATAAAACTTATAATAAGCAAGAACGCGGTCAAGGCCATCATCGGAATGGTGATGTAGCCGAATTGCATAACAAATCGCTGTGCGCAGTTAATTGAATAGCCTACCACCGAACAACCGATGGCTGGCGCCAGACCAATCTGTAAAAGATAATTATAGCCGGCGATTAACGCGCCGAGAGATGACAAGACGATACTATATAAAACAATGCTGTTATCTTTTTTTAGCCAGGCGATTCCTAAAAGAATTACCTGCGGATACATTAAAATCCGCTGAAACCAGCAAAGTTTGCATGGTTCATAGCCAGCGATTTCCGAATAAAACAAACTCCCGAGTGTTGCTATAAGCGCGACCGTCAACGAAAAAACAAACGCATGTTCGGCAAAAAAATTAAGAATCTCGCTTCGTTTTGTGGCGAGCGACACGATGAGAACGGCCACGATAATCTGCCCGGCAACCGTGAGCAGCGAAAAAATTTGATTAACTATTGGAATAAGTTCCATAGATTTATTGGGGGAGCGGACAACCCGTTTTTTCAGCCAGTTGCGTTAAAGATATCTCACCGCTCAGCCGCGAACCGTCATTAAACTCCCAAGTTGGATAACTCTCGATGTTTTTGTCTTTACAGAAGGCAGATTGTCTTTGACCGTCTGGCGTTGAGCACTCTACATATGGCAAGCGCTTGGCCGACTTACCAAACAGCGCTTTTTGATTTTGACAATGAGAGCACCAAAAAGTGCCGTAAAATACCGCGCCATTTTTTCCGAGACACTCTGCGAACTGATCAAGCTCGCCAGGTTGCCCTGATGATTTTATCCATAATACCGCGAAAAAACTAATTATGAATAAAACGATAATAATTATAATATTTTTGTTTTTCATAAAAATATTAAACCTATAAACTATCAATTATTTTCTCAAATGAAATGTGGACCTGGCGAGAATCGAACTCGCGCCTCAGCAATGCGAATGCTGCGTAATGCCACTTTACTACAGGCCCAATATTTTCTTCAACCTTACGATTTCGTTGGTTATCATCGCCCCGTCGTATTCGCCCGAATGAGCGGTAACTCCCTCATAAACCGGCTTTTTCTGGTCGAGATGCAAATTAATGATAGTTTCACGTGAAACATCGTCAACTTTAACATAAATATGAAACCTTGGGTAGCCCGAACCGGACGAGCTCATTGGTCGGGCGAACGACAATTCGTCCCCTTCCTGTCTGATAAAAAAATAGCCGCATCTACGCATGGCCTGCTGGATATTCTCTTTAGGCTGAAAAGTGATTCTCACGGCTTTTAGTTGTTATCTTTCATCTTTTTGAAAAAACTCTTTTTGGTCAGGCAAATCTTTGAGATTTTAAGAAGCCTGGTAAGGATAAAGATGGCTAAAACTTCCAAGGCGAGCACTGTTGTGCTCTGGAGGGTACTAATAGAGAGGCCCTCGGGCGTCGTGCTGAAATAATTCTTAGTCGCAAAATTAATGACATAAAGGGCCGTAGTCAAGCCGATCCAAGCATACACGAAAAGCTCGCCTTGCCGTTCACCCCGTCGCTCTCCAAGCCACCTGACGATTTCTTTATGCAAAGAGTAAATCACCAGTACGCCCAAATAAAAAGGCGCTATTTGAACGGTGAAAAGGTTGCCCCGGGTGAAAAAATCAATGAGCGTCATCACCATCACGATAATTGTGACGATCGCGCAAATGACAAATAAGTGCTTGCTGATACCCGCCTCAATGTCCCTAAGATGCTGAAATTGTTTATTTTGTTTCATAATTAAATATTTTATTAATTTCTAAAACTAATCATAATATCGCCCGTATTAACATTACCGGCCGCATCTTTACAGCGGATAAAGAACGAATACGAAGCATTAATTTGTAGCCCCGTCACCTTAGCTGTGTGGTAATTGGCCGCTTGTTTGGTAAAGCTCTTTTTCATTGAATTATAGGGGATTCCTTGTTCGGTGGCATAGCGGCAAGAAGCCGACTCGTTGGTCTGGATGCCAAGCTGAACCTCGGGCACGCCATATAGATCGTCGTAAGGATAAACAACCGTGATTATTGGCGGCGCGACGTCATCAGGCGCCTCCACCTTAAAGGAAATCGCGTAATCATCGGTATTGATATTATTCTTCTCGTCCGCGCATTTAACGTAATATTTATAAGTCCCTCCCTCATTAAAGCCGGAAATATAGGTTGAGTGCAAAAGATTGTTAGTGCTGTCAAAAATCTTCATCTGGCCGAAAGTCATACCGGAAACCGTATCATAATAGCGGCAGACTGCCTTTTCATCGGTTTGAAGAGTCATTAACGTACTTTTTGTGCTATAAGGCATATCCTCGTCTGGATATCCTTTATAGCGGTAGGGCGGGGTAATGTCCTGCCCTTGGGGAGAAGATGGGGAATAAGCTATTCCGCCCACGCCAAACCGGATCACGACATCGCTCGTATTCTGATTACTACTCATATCCCGGCAACGGACGAAATATTCATAAACCTTGTTATCTTCTAAGCCAACAATGTTAACCGTATGAGCAAGCTTGGCTTTGTCGTAAGAAAAACTGCCTTTCATGGAAGAATAACTTGTCCCGGGGGCAGTGGCATAGCGGCAATAGGCCGCTTCATTGGTGGAAACGCTTAACTGGGTCTCATTAGTGCCTCCAGGCAAAGTGCCAGTAGGGTAGAGATTTGAGATTATCGGGGGCACTTCTTTGGGATTAACTACAACCCCCGATGATCCGCCGCTAGTTCCACTGGGCAGAGCCGTTGACCCGACGTTAAATCTGACGATTGCATCATCGATATTTTTCACGTTAGCCATATCTCGACAACGGATGTAATACGTGTAAGTCATACCCGTTTCAAATCCTATCATTTTTACAGTATGAAAAGTTTTTTCCTTATTATAAGACAAACTGCCGGACATAGAGTTGTAGGCTGTGCCCGGATCTTGGTCATAGCGGCAATAAGCCGCTTCGTTGGTCGAAACGCTAATGGTTGTTTCCCTGGTGCCGGCCGGCAAAGTACCGGTAGGGTAGAGATTACTACGCAGAGGCCCTGACGCAGAGACAAGAGGAGCCGCTGTTTGTTTTTTAGCTACCGGTTCTTTACTAGAACTCGCTTTTTTTCCGCCTAAAATGCCGGTAAAATTTAAAACCAAAAGACCGCCGATAATAATCAGTCCGATAATGACAATTTGAATCGCGCCTTTTTCTTGTCGCATAAAAAAACGATTACTCTATTTATAGAATAACAGAGTAGCTGAAAAAAGCCAATTAAAATGGCTGAAAAATTTAGATAAAAATTGTCGGGGCGCCGAGATTTGCACTCGGGCTAAATCTTCCCGAAAGACTCGTGCTGCTACTACACTACGCCCCGCCTTTGCGAGGCCAGAGCCTCGCTACGGCGAGGCGAAGGCCCGATGTTTCACGTGAAACCTTTTTAACTCACCCAATATTTCTGCTTGGTCATTTCATCTTGCTTGACCACCACTTTTTCGCGCTCTTTTTTGGCTTTTTCGTCCAAAACACTCAACTCTTTTTCCGACATTTTGCCGAGTTTCGCGATTTCTTTCTCTAGTAAATCTTTTTTATTATTCTTGGGCTCTTCCAACACCAAGCTTAATAGAATATCCAGTATTTGTCCAACCTTGGGCCCGGGCTGAATGCCCAATTGTTTCATCACGTCATTGCCCTTAACCTTCAGCATCTTCGCGGAGATGGGGTCTTGGGCCACTTTATCAATGACGTATTTTAAATGTCTTAATTTATAAGGTTCGGCTTTGGGCACGCCCGAACCGATGCGATCGCACATTCTCACTTGCAATAATTCTTCGATGTTTTCCGGGCCCGCTTGCCTGACGAGGCGCCTCACCGAGCTTTCGGTTACCTCGTCCACGTTGTAGTAAAACAAATGGAATCTCACGAGCTTCGTAATCTTTTCAATGTCTTTATTGGGGAATCTTAGGCGATTTAAAAGCTGATTCGCCATTTTAGCGCCGATCATTTCGTGATTGTAAAAAGTGGCATTTTCTCCTTCGCCTCTTTTGGACTTAGGCTTGCCGATATCATGCAGTAAAGCAGCCATTCTGACGTAAAGATTAAAGCCTTTTTCCGCCGCATACTTCAAAGAAAAAAGCGCGTGGTCGTAGCACTCATAAACATGATGCTTATTTTGGGTTACCTGATAACCCTCCTCAAGTTCAGGCATGATATATTTCAAAAGACCTAATTCCCTCAGCATCTCAATGCCCTGGGCCGCCTTATCCGACATGATTATTGGGACGAGTTCGTCTCTGACCCTTTCCTTAGAGACAACCTTAAGCAATGAAGCGTTCTTTTTAATGGCCACAGCCGTTTTCTCCTCAATAGTGAAATCAAGCGTAGTCGCAAACCTGACAGCCCTCATCATTCTTAAGGCATCCTCGGCGAACCGGTCTTGGGCCACGCCTACCGCCCTGATAACCTTATCTTTCAGGTCTTTTTGGCCTGAAAAGGGGTCGATAATCTCGAAACTTAGTTTCTTTTTTTCGAAACTAAGTTTCAACGCAATCGCATTGACGGTAAAATCCCGCCGAGCTAAATCCTCCTCTAATGTTTTGGCGAATTTAACCTCGTCCGGATGGCGCTTGTCCGAATATTTTGACTCTGACCTGTAGGTGGTAATTTCTACTTCTTTTAATTTTTCGTTTTTGCTCCCGGTCTGGACGGTCACGGTTAAAAACTTGTTTTCATAGAAGCTTTTCGGAAAAACCTTCTGGATTTCTTCGGGCTTGGCCGAAGTCGCCACGTCCCAATCTTTAGGAAGAGAATCTCTTAACAGATCGCGCACGCATCCGCCCACGACAAAAGCTTCGAAGCCGCGCTTTTTTAGCTTAGTGATGATGGTTTTTACTTCCTCGGGAATTACCATACGATTTCTGGGTTTCCGAAATCCACCTTAATTTTGGAGGATTTCGGAAACCCCAAATATCCGTTGATTTATCATATCTTTAATCTTGATTTTTTGCTAATTTTTGATATAATTTAAAGCACGCCCCCATAGGCTAATGGATAAACCAACGGGCTTCGAACCCGTATATCTCCGTTCGACTCGGAGTGGGGGCACTAAAGGTTCTGCGCCCAGGGCGCACCCGCCTTTGGGCCCAAGGCCCATCAGCCTTAGGTTGAGGGCGGGGATTCCTGGCGAGGGCACCCTTCGACGCGGCTCCCTTCGATAAAACTCAGGGTAAACAGGGCAGGCTTTTCTTTTTTAGAGATATATATTATAATCAAAAATAGGATATGAAAAAAATAGTTTTAGCGATTTTTTTATTTTCGATCATTCTCGTACCTACTATATCCCAGGCCGCTTTAGTGTCCTGCGGGCTTACTCCAGACGATTCTTGCCAGCTCTGCGATTTTTTTGATTTAATCAGCGACGTTCTGAATTTTGCCATGAAAATGGTGATGGTTATAGCGGCGTTAATGTTTACGGCGGGGGGAGCTTTTCTGCTTTTTGCCGGAGCCGATCCAAAACAACTTCAAACGGGCAAAAATATCATCTTTTCAACCATTAAGGGTTTTGTTATCATCTTCACTGCCTTCATGGTTGTAGGCACAATTTTAAGCGCACTCGGCATGGCTCAATGGACGCAGGATATTTATAAGAATTGGTGGTCAGACGGCTTTTTCCAAATCCCCGGCTGTTAAAAACAGGGAACGATCAAAGGGCCCTTGTAGCTCAACTGGTAGAGCAATTCCCTCTTAAGGAAAAGGTTCCGAGTTCGAGTCTCGGCGAGGGCACCAAGTATTAAAAATTAAAATTCAAAGATTAAAATTATTATGTTAACTGCGGTTCAAAAATCTAAAATCATTAAAGAGCACAAAGTCCACGCAGCGGACACGGGTTCGCCGGAGGTCCAAGTCGCTTTATTGACGGAAGAAATAAAACGGCTTCTTTTGCATTTGAAAAAACACCGGAAAGACCTCCACTCGAAAAGAGGGTTATTGAAAATGGTGTCAAAAAGAAAAAAACTTTTAAGTTATCTGAAAGACGAAGACGTGAGGCGCTATAACAAAACCATTAAGGCAATCGGATTAAAAAATTGAGCGAAGCGAAACCCCGCCCCCTATGCCATATGTATTACGTTAAAGAAAATTAAAATATTGGGAGTGCCTGGCGCGCTCTTAAGCAAAGAATTACTGCTTAGGGGGCGGGGTACTTCACTACATTCAGTATGTTTCTCAGACACAAAGAACAAAGGGTAGCTATTCTGATTGATGTTCAGAATATGTACCACTCGGCTAAAAACATCTACGGCAAAAAGGTCAATTTTGCCGAAATTTTAAAAATAGGCGTCAGCGACCGAAAATTAATCAGGGCTTTTGCTTACGTGGTCCGAACCAAGACCGGTGAAGAAAAGCCTTTTTTTGAAGCCTTAACCGGCTTAGGCTTTGAAACCCGGGTCAGGGATTTGCAGGAATTCTACGGCGGCATGAAAAAAGCGGATTGGGACGTGGGCATCACGATTGATGCCGTCAAAACCGCTCCGGGAGTCGATGTGATCGTGCTCGTTTCGGGCGACGGCGATTTTATCCAGCTAGTTGAATATTTAAAAAACCAGGGTAAAAGAGTGGAGGTCATGGCTTTCGGCAAATCAACCTCTTCTCATTTAAGGGAAGTGTGCGACGAATTCATCGACCTGGGAGAAAAACCGGTTAATTTTTTATTGAAAAAGTAAGAAGATGGAAAAATTCAAGTTAAATATCTGCGGGAAAGACTTGATCGTGGAAATCAACGACTTAGCCGGACAGGCTTCGGGTTCTTGCATGGTCAGGTATGGGGATACCGTTGTTTTAGCCACGGCCTGCATGGCCAAGGCCCGGGAAGGCATTGATTTTTTCCCTTTAACCGTTGAATACGAAGAAAGATTTTACGCGGCCGGTAAAATTCTGGGCTCGCGCTTTGTCAGAAGAGAAAGCAAGCCGACCGATGAAGCTATCATCACCGCCCGGGTGATTGACCGGGCCATCAGGCCGAGATTCCTTGAAAGCTTCCGCAACGAAGTGCAGGTAGTCGTCACGTGCCTTTCCTGGGACGGAGAAAACGATCCCGATATTATAGGCATAATGGCGGCTTCAATTGCTTTAGGCGTTTCTAATATCCCGTGGACAAGCCCGATAGCTCCCATTAGAATCGGCCGATCAAATGATAAATTCGTCGTCAATCCGACCTACGAAGAAAGAAAAGAAGGAAAGCTCGATCTGATTCTGGTGGGAATCCAGGAAGCTAACAAACCTTTAATTAATATGATTGAGATGGAGGGGAATGAAGTCCAGGAAAGCCTGGTGATGGAATCCTATACTCTCGCGCAACCTCATTTAAAAAATTTAATCGATTTTCAAAACGAAATTATTAAAAAAGTCGGCAAGAAAAAAAGCGCTATTAAAGAAACGCCGATTGATAACGATTTAGAAAAAGAATTTACGAATTTTCTGGGAGACAAGCTGGAAAAGGCCTTATTCCAGGTTAAAAAAACCGACCGCGACACGGCCATAGGGGAGCTTAAGGGCAATTTAACCTACTTTATCGAAGGCAAGTTCCCGGGTTTGGACAAAACGAAACCGATTGAAGGTTTTTTTGAAAAAGAAATTAATCGCCTCGTCCATGAAAACGCCATTCAAAAAGAGCGAAGGCCTGATGGCCGAAAACTGGACGAAATAAGAGAAATCAAAGTTGAAGCCGGCGTTTTGCCCCGAACCCATGGCTCCGGAATCTTTATGAGAGGGGAAACCAAAGCTCTTGCTATTTTAACTTTGGGCACGCCGAGCGACGTCAGACTGATGGAGGGCATGGAGTTAAGAGGAAAAAAGAGATTTATGCATCATTATAATTTCCCGCCCTACTCTTCAGGAGAAGTAAAACCCATGAGAGGCCCGGGCCGAAGAGAAATCGGGCACGGCATGCTCGCTGAAAAAGCTTTATTCCCATTGATCCCGAACTTTGAAGAATTTCCTTATACCATGAGAGTGGTAACTGAAATCCTTTCATCTAACGGATCAACTTCCATGGCCTCGGTTTCGGCCGCGAGCCTCGCTCTAATGGATGCGGGCGTGCCTATTAAAAGCCCGGCGGCCGGCATTTCCGTGGGACTGATGAGCGATCAAAAAGGCAACTATAAAATCCTGACTGATATTCAGGGCCCCGAAGATCATTACGGCGATATGGATTTTAAGGTAGCGGGCACAAGAACCGGCATTACGGCCATTCAAATGGATGTTAAAATCTCCGGGATCGGAGAAGAGATATTTAAAAAAGTTTTGGGAGCCGCCTTGGCGGCTCGTTTCCAAATTTTAGACAAGATCGAAGCATTGTTGCCCAAGCCCCGGCCGGAGTTATCCCGATGGGCGCCGAGAATCTTCACCTTGCAAATCAAGCCGGAAAAAATCAGAGAGATCATCGGCCCCGGCGGCAAAGTTATTAATGAAATCATTGAAAAGTGCGAAGTTTCCATTGATATTGAAGACTCGGGCCGGGTGTTTATCACGGCCGAAAAAGAAGAAGCGGCTAAAAAAGCCATTGCCTGGATCAATAACATCACGAGAGAGGTGGTGGTGGGCGAAGTCTTCCAGGGAAAGGTAAAAAGAATTTTGAATTTCGGCGCTTTCGTGGAAATCCTCCCGGGACAGGAAGGCCTGGTCCATATTTCGCAGTTAGCCGATAGAAGAGTGGAAAGAGTTGAAGATATTGTTAACATCGGCGATATTGTGCCGGTCAAAGTTATTTCTATTGATGAACAGGGTAGAATTAATTTATCAATTAAAGAACTAAAAAATGGCTCAAGATAACAACCAACCAAAAGAGGAAAAAGATTTTTTCGCGCGCGAAGAAATTAAAACCATGGAAAAAGATACGTCAAAGCTCCGGGAAACCGAAGCGCGTCAGGAAAGGGAAAAAGTGTCTCAAATCAAAACCGAAGAAGAAATCGCCAGGGAAAGAGAACGGGAAGCTCTCGCCCGACAATCTGCTTTAGAAAGAGATTTAGCGGAAAAAGAAGCCGAAGAGAGAGAAAAAAGGGTTAGAATGATGAAGGAAGAAAGGGAGGCGAAAGAAAGCGCCTTGACTCAAATAAATACCAAGAGGGCGGCCACAGCCACCGGAGAATTTCAAGGCGCTTTACGAGAAACCCAGACAAGAGAAGAGGAAGAAAGAAAAAGATTTTTAGACCGAATCGAAGCCAAGGCCGAAGGCAGGGAAACGCCGGCGATTAAACCGACTGAAAAGCTGCCGGAAATCACCAAAACTTCTTTTAAAAAGCCTGGTCTGGGACAAAAACTTTGGATTAGAATCATTTTGTCTTTGTTCTCCTTGTCAATTCTGGCGCTGGTGGTCACTTTCTGGTACTGGTATTTTAATATTAGGACAGAGCCGACTCCGACCCCAGTTGAAACCATAGAAACCGGCCAAAAGTTGATAGTTATCCCGGATACTTTAATCGCCACTGAAACCTTCAAAATCTTAGAAGTCTCAGCGCTTGGCCAGACCCTCAAAGATGACTTAGGCGATAAGCAATTTACCCGCCTAATTATTGAAGACCAAAAAAAGAACAAGATTTTGAACTTAAAAGAGTTTTTTGAAACCTTGGGAGTGAAAACACCTGAAACTTTCTACGATAAGCTAAATAATGATCCGACTTTATTTATTTACTCTGCCCAAGGCGTCAATCGTTTAGGGCTAATTGCCCAAGTAAAGGAGGCTGACCTTATGCCCCTATTAAAGGTTTGGGAGAGCACTATGGAACAAGATTTGGAGCCCCTTGCCGCCTTACTGGGCAAAACCGGACTAGCCCCAACGCCTGATTTTAAAGAAGCCATTTATCGAGACACGGTTTTCCGCTACCTTTCTTTCCCTCCGGAGGGCCTGGGCATCTGCTGGGCTGTAACCGACAACTATTTCATCCTGACTTTTTCGGGAGAAAGCATTATTAAAACCATTGATAAAATAAAATAAATAAAATGGACAAAAAACTGATCCAAGCATCGAAAGAAAAATTAGACAAAGAAAAAGCTGCTTTAGAAAAACAGCTCCATACTTTTGCCGACCAAGACCCTAAAACAAAAGGGGACTGGGATTCGAAATTCCCTAAATTCGACGATGATATTGAAGGAGCGGCTGACGAGGTTACAGAGTATACAACCCGCCTGCCCGTGGAGTTCAGTTTAGAATCAAGACTAAAAGATGTTAACTTGGCTTTGAAAAAAATAACTGAAGGCAAATACGGCAAATGCGAAAACTGCGGCGAAGATATCGAGGAGGAGAGACTGGAGGTTATGCCCGCTGCCCGCTTTTGCACGAAACACCAACAATAAATAAACCTTCTAAAAACAAAAAAGCCCCCGACCCGTTAAGGTATAGGAGGGTTTTTAGTTTATGTAGCCGAAGAAGCGACCAAGAATATACACTACTACCGCACCTAGAATAATCCAAATTAAAACGAATTCAGAGTCCATAGTTAATTTCGAGTTTTTAATTTTAAATAAAACGAGAAATCAAGGTTCTCCGAGCCGCCAGGCGAGGAGGTTCTTAACCAACAAGGTTTATTTAATAAAGGGGTTCTTAGCTCCGCTGACGCCAAAGTGCACGTGGCAGCCGGTTGAATTGCCAGAGCCCGGCATGCCCCAGGCTCCTCCGACCAAGGCGACAATCTGTCCTTGGGAGACATAGTCGCCCACACCGATAAAACTCGTCTGAATGTGCCCGTAACTGGTGACAACGCTATTAGGATGTTGGATAGCAATGGTGTTGCCAGCCCCTCCAAAAGCCCACCTAGAAATGGAATTGGTTAACTTAACTTTCACAACTTGGCCGGCCGCGGCAGCGTAAATCGGCTCGCCGCATTTGCCGTGGCTGAAATCAATAGCGTTATAAAAGTGTAAGCCCTGAGTCACGCGGCAAGGAGCTGAAATTGGACAAATAAAGTAGCTTGCAGCCATGGGAACCAGCTGAGAAACATAGGTCGCGGGTGGCGGCATAACGCCGTTCGGCACGATTAAAATATCTCCGATATAAACATCGCCCTCGGCGGTTAAATTATTGAAAATAATAATCTCTTCCGTGGTGGATTTGTAGATTTGCGCGATGGTGCTTAAAGTATCACCACCTTTCACGTGGTGAACCACGCCTGAAACAGGCAAAATCACCAGGGTTTGGCCAAGCTGCAATAAAGAAGAAGAGTTCAGGTTATTGGCCCAAAGCAAAGTATTTAAAGAAACATTAAACTGCTTGGCTATAGAAGAAAGCGTATCGCCGCTCTCAACCGCATATTCGGTAATCTCGTTCTGTGTCCACTCATAGTCTGACGCCCCCACTAAGGCTCCTAAAACCTGGGGAGTAACCGTAATCGGGGGGGAAACAGAGACCAGACTATTTTGCTGGATCAAGCTTAAATCAGGCGATTCTTTCACTTTAGTCCCGGGAGTAATAAAAGAATCTTCGCTCTGAGAATTATGATAAGCAACCAACAGGTTGTCATTACCCTTGAAAGATGAAACAGGGTTGATTAAAGAGAGAATTAAGAACAAACCAATACAGATTGCCCCTAAATAAAAGAAAGGGTCTTTCGCAGATCCTTTAATTTTAAGCCAATGCGTCCAAACCAGGTTTTTGAGCGCTCTACTACCAAAAATAACCATAAATTGCTCCTAACACCAAGATACCATCAGCGCCGAAGGCGGTCAAGCGTTTTATCCACAGGGGACCAGAGCAAAGCTCGGTACCCTGTAGCCCCGAACCGTATCGCCGAAGGCAACTCTGGTTCGGGGCACAACCCGATATTATGCTAAGATATGCTCATGGACCTAACCTCTAAGCAAAACATCCAGCTTTTACTCAAAAACCGCGGTCTTCAGCCCCAGAAGCGGTTCGGCCAGAACTTTCTTATCAACCAAGACCTCCCCCAGAGGCTTGTGGCTACGGCCCAAATCAATGAAAAAGACACGGTTTTGGAAATAGGCCCGGGCGTTGGAGCTATCACTCAGGCCCTGGCTCAAAAAGCAAAATTGGTTATCGCTGTAGAAAAAGACCGCAATATGGTTGAGATTCTTAAAGAAACCCTGAAAAACTATAAAAATGTGGAGATTATCTGCGACGATATCAGGAGGTGGGGGGGGGGGGGGGGGCGGGGGGGGGGGGGG
>JBBTYF010000006.1:24468-49951 GCA_038061935.1 Patescibacteria group bacterium
CTTAATTTTGGGGGAGGTCCGACCTCCCAAAAATACAAAGTCGTCGGCAACCTGCCATTTTATCTCACCGCTCCGGTTATTAGAATGTTTTTAGAGATGAAAGAGGTTCGGCCTCTTTCATTAACGCTGGTGGTACAAAAGGAAGTGGCGCAGAGAATTTGCGCCCAGCCCCCGAAAATGAGCATTTTAGCCAACTCCGTCCAGTTTTACGCCGATGCCGAAATTGTTTCATATATTTCAAAAAATTCTTTCTGGCCTCAACCGAAAGTTGATGCCGCCATCATAAAAATCATTCCCAACCCGCAATTAGCGGGATCGTTTCTCGCTAATGATGAAGATTTATTTTTCAAGATTATGAAGGCCGGTTTCTCCCAACCAAGAAAGCAATTAGCCAACAACCTGTCAAAAGGCTTAAAAATTGATAAGATAGAGACAGGAGAATGGCTTACGAAAAATAATATCAAGCCGGAACAAAGAGCCGAAACCCTTAACCTGTCTGATTGGATAAATTTAACGGAAAATTTTAATAATTTAAAAGATGTCTAAAAAATTATATCTAATTTTCTCTCCCCTAATTTTTGTTGTTATATTTATTGTTTTTTTTATTGGCATAAACCCCCGGGATTCAAAAGCTTGTGATTGTAGTATATGGGTTTTTAGTGAGGAATCTATGATGTTGGAATGCGTTGACCCAGAACCTTGTCTTCCGCCGCCACCGCCTCCGCCGTGCGTTCCCACCGAAGAGGTTTGTTCCGACTCCTCTGGCTTATATCGCTGTAACGACTTTGCTGTTTACAAATGTGGTAATAATTCCTGCGGCAAAAGCGGAGGGGCTATAGAGCAAGGAACAAAGTGGTATGGATGCGTAGACGTGTCTTGTGATGACGGTTGCAATACCCGGGGATGGACGGAAGTAAGGGGCGGTCCTTTCGGGCCGGACCAAATCGGGCTTTACGGCACGGTGCCGGATTACCAAATATGCCCCGCAAGCAACAACGATTGGGGCCCAACTCCTCCGACTCCCGTATGCTCCGGCTCTTGTTATCCTGCGCCAGATTTAAAACCTCTTAATGACAGCTCGCTTTCGCCCAAAAACATCTTCGACGGCTCGAAACTCAAACTGCCGATTAATTTCGGCTGGGATGATAACGTGGCCCAAGAAGTAGCCAAAGACCCGAATCTTTGCGCGGTCGGTTCTTACGAATTCAATATCGTCAACCCGCCCATTTCTAAAATCGTTGCAGATACTCAACTCCAAAAGACCGACGACTCGGCCTACAAGCTGGAATGCCAGCTCAAATCCAATACCGACTATCAGTGGCGAGTTCGAGCTTGCCTTGATGCTGGCGGCACTGACTGCGGAAGCTGGTCCAGCGGCCAAAACTTCGGCACCAGCTTAACTCCCGAACTCGTCTCCCCTTATGATCCTGATTGGGAGGGAACAACTATCGCCAAAAATATTACTCCGCCGGTTACGCTTGATTGGTGCGACGTTAAAGACGCCGGTTCTTACCGTTTCCAAGTTTACATAATTGAGGGGGGTAAAAAAATCTGCCATCCGAGTCTGCTTTCAACTAAGGGAGGAAAACAATTTTGCGATTCTTGGTTATTGAGAAAAACAAGAAGAGACCCGGATCAAATAGATAAAATACTTTACTCCGATTTCATAGATGAAAATATGGAATTCTTCACCAAGGACGCTAATTATACTTGGCAAACGTCCGTTTGTGATGACGATGGGTTTAATTGCGGGAGTTATGGCCAATTATGGGCGCTCAACACCAAAGAGGTCCCTTTGTCCTCTTCTTTACTTGTCTCCCCGACAAACGATCCAAATGGTAAAAAGCCGGTGGGGCTGCCATTAATATTAGACTGGAACGACCAACCTGGCGTTAATTCTTTTATTTACGAAGTTGTTCCGGCGACCGGAGGTCAAAAAATTAGCGGGAATAATAATGCCTCCCAATCAAAATCACTCGACTTCCCCCAACTCTCTTTAAATACTCTTTATAAATGGCGGGTGAAGTCCTGCTCTGATTTTGAATCAAAGAAATGCGAGCCCGATTTCAGCGAAGAATGGTATTTCAAAACCACGGGCCAGTCCCCAAACCTAATCTCTCCATCTTCTGATGAACAAAATGTAGTTATCCCGGTCAATTTTACTTGGGAAAACGTGCCTGGAGCTAAATCTTATGTTTTCAAAATTAGCGGCGGAAGTTTAAGTTTGGAAAAAACGTTAGATAAGCCAGAGTTTTCGGTAGATTTCCCCGAGTACGCCATCAGCCAAGAAACTGATTATTCTTGGCAGGTTAAAACGTGTGCCTGGAGCGAAGGAAAAACTTGCGGGCTATACAGTGATCTTGAAAACTTTAAAACTTTTCGATTGCCGCCCCCACAAAATCCTTATCCGACAAACAACGGCCGGTTATTCACTGGCGATAAATATGTTTCTTGGGGGAAGGTTTCTGGAGCCAAGGCTTATCAATACCAAATTAAATTAATTTCTCTTGCCGAAAAAGAAACAGATGAAACTTGCCCAGCTTTAGTCGGTAAAGATCTTTTTGAACAACCCAAAACCGCATTAGCTAATTCAAATTTGGTGGAATTAAAATGTTTAGGGCAATACCAATGGCAGGCCCGTTCCTGTCTCGATACGAGTTGTCGGGAGACAAGTAATTGGTCGGGCCCCTGGTCTTTTAATTTTTTAGAGGGTGGTACGGGCGGGGGAGGCCTCGTCCCCTGCGGGAGATCAACCAACAACGATAAAACCCCTTGGAATGAAAGGGAGCCCTGCCAACTTAAACACATCTTTCTGTCTGTTAAGATAATAATCGATTTTCTTCTATTGAGGATGATCCCAATCATCTTGGTTTTGCTGAGCATCGCCACGGCCGTAATATTTTACACGTCTTTGGGACAAGCAATAACCATGACCCAGGTGATAGCTTTATGGAAAGCAGCCGGCAAGGGCTTATTAATTATCTTTTTTGCCTGGACGATCGTCAATATATTTTTAAAATTCGTCGGCTTCAATATCGGCGTCTTCGGTAATTGGTACCAGCTACCCATGTAAATTATGAAAAAAATCATTCTTATTGTTTTTGGCTTCTTTATTTTAATCTCAGCTATGTGGTTGATAAGTGGCTGGCAATCAGGGAATTGGGAAGAAAGCCTGATCCGAGACGTTCTGCCAAAACTTAAAACAATCGAGCCAGAAACGTCCCCGGGGTTTTCTTCCTCCACCGCCGGTGATTTCAAGGAATTTGTCGACCCGGACGGAAAATTAAAAATAAAGTATCCCAACTCTTGGTTAACTGTAGAAAACGAGGGATTGCTGGCCGCGTCTACTCCGAAAGAATGGCAAGAAAAATACGGCCTGAAAACCCTGTTTTTAGCTCAATATTTTCAAACAGGCAAATTCGCCCAGCTGGTAATCCAAAGCGGAGTTTTTGATATTTCTGCCGGAGAAATTATTAAAGAAATGGAAAAAAACAATCAAAAACAAGGATTAATTATGGAAATTGTCGAGCTGGACACAAAAGACAATAAAACGATTTTTGAGGCGAGATATTTAACAGCCGGCAGTCCGAACCTTTATTCTAAAGAAGAAATATTAGTATCCGGCGAGAAAGCATACTTGATCGCTCTTATTGCCCTGGAAAAAGACTGGCCGGAACTTGCCGAAGAATTTAATTTTATTCTAAACTCTGCCCGGGTTGTCCAATAATTTGGGCTTGTGGTATAATAAAATAAAGTTATGAGAAAAATCTTTTTATTCTTAATTGTTTTCTCCTTCTTCTCTTTAGCGGGTAGCCAGGCCCTTGCCGCTCCCTTAGAAATCACGACAAAAAACTTGCCCGATGCAATCGTCGGTACCGGGTACGACCAGCAACTGCAAGCAACTGGTGGTGATGGACAATATACTTGGAGTAAAAAAAGCGGCACGCTACCGCCAGGGCTTATTTTATATCCTGACGGATTAATCCGCGGTACGCTGGAAAAAGAAAGTGCTGGTAAAAAATATACTTTTGAGGTTTTACTCGCCGATAAATCTTCCCCCCAACCCGCTTCTAAAGAATTTCCGATTTTTGTAGCAGTTACTCAATTAGAAATCATAAACCCCGCTGGGGATCCAGGCGTAGTCCCTTCAGGGACTGTCGGAGAACCCTATCCTGGATTTACTTTCATTGCATTGGGAGGAATTCCTCCTTATACTTGGTACGACGACTGGAAAATGCTCCCTGGTCTCGGTTTTAATTTAGACCCGGCAACTGGAGAACTCAGCGGGGTGCCACTCAAATCAGGTCCATATTCTTTTATGGTTAAGGTGAAGGGCGACCCTATTATCGAGGGCGGTAAAAACATAGGATATAAAACAACAAGAATTAATATCAAATCAGTTCCTTTTGAGATCACCACAGCCAGTCCTCTCTCTCCAGGACAAAAAGACAGCCCATACACAGCTACGATTTCTGCCCACGGCGGCACGCCTCCTTATGTCTGGAGTCTCGTAGCGGGGTCTCTCCCCCTAGGGCTTCTCCCTTCAAGTAATAACCTTTACCAAGGAATAATCAGTGGAACACCTACTAAGGTTACAGAAGGAGACCCCCCCACCTTCACTATAATGGTTGAAGACGCTGGCGCTGAAGGAACGAAATTGACCAAACCATTTTCAATTTTGATTGAAGGTTCTTGCCAATGTTCTGACGGCACAGCCTGCGGCGCGTGTAAAGCCGGCTCTCCTCCTTTATATTGCGACGGCGCCAAGAAAACTTTAATTGAAAACCCAGTTTGTGCTAACGGTGGTCAAATAGGGGGTGTCCCGTCAGGAGAAATACCAAAAGGAAAATTAGAAGTTGATTGGCCGAATTCGCCCAGAGGCACTGTGCTGACCGGCAAATCTTTAACTAATTTAATTCAATACCTTTACGAGTGGGGAATCGGCTTAGGGGGCTTTGCCGCTTTTATCGCTTTGATTATCGCCGGATTCCAATATTTAACTTCAGTTGGGAATGCGGGAAAAATGAAAGACGCCATGGATAGAATAAAGTCGGCGGGCTTGGGTTTGGTTCTGCTTTTCGGCTCTTTCCTCATTCTTAATATCATCAACCCCCAATTAACTGAATTAAAAATACCGACTACTCCTTCGGGCAGCGGCGGGTTAAATTCAATTTTACCGGTGGAGGTGAAGTCTTCCGATAATACCTGTACGGGAGCAACTCTTTATAGCGGGATCAATTACGATCAAAGTAAAAAATATACTCCAGATATTGGTCTTAAAGAAACTTCCTTCTCTCCAAAAAGAGAAATAGGTTCGGTTATAATGAAGGGTAATTGCCAATTGATTTTATATCAATTATCAAGTTGTACAGAAACCGCCGACAGCGGTTCCACTCCGCTTGCCGGAAACACGCCCAATGTCGGGCTCGCCTCTGGCGGCGTAACATTATTTGGATGCGCTAAGCTCAACGACCTGTCTTTTAAGTTGGCGCCTTAGCTTGACAAAAACAGAAATTTTATGGCAAACTATAATAGAATATTAAATGGTTCTCTAAAAATAAAATAAGGAGGTTGTATTGTGAAGAAAAGATGGGGAGTAATCCCCTTGATAGCTTGCATACTGGCTGGTGTTATATTTTTATTTTATGGGAGAACACCATCCCCGACGCTGGAACCAACGCTGAATCAAACAACGCCGGTAGTTATTAATGTGCCCACCCCGACTCCCACGCCTACTACGACTGGCGTAATTGAAATCACGGCCGAACAGCTGGCCAAACAACTTTTAGCTAATCCCGACAAATATAAAAAGGGAACCGTTTTCCAGGTTTCTGGCGTGCTTGTATGGAATTGGAAAACTGATAGCCCTCAAACTCAAGAAACCATCTTCTTTTTCGGCCCGCCAGCCTACGTTGATGAAGACCCTCTTGGCGTTCGCGTTCGCATTAATTGGGGAGAGAAAGAAACCATTAAAGCTTTCCGCGCCCTGAATGACAAAGACCAGGTGGTTTTCAAGGGAACTTATTACTTCTTTTCCACGCGAAGCGGCGCATTATTCGAAAACGTTTCACTTATCTCGGTTACTCCCGCAAAGTAACGGTAAAAACATTAACAAAAAGGGGTTCTCTTTTAGAGAGACTCCCTTTTTCTTTTACTGCTCGCTTGCTATAGTGAGTGAAGACTCAATATATCAGGCATATTGCCTGCTATAGTGGGTAGTGTACTACCCACTTCATCGAGCATTCTGCTCGCTATAATAAATTAAAGTGGTTTGTGATATAATAAACCAAGAATGCTCCAAGAAATAAAATATCGTCTATTAACAATATTCTTGACCCAGAAGGCGAAGCTGGCCCTATTGGCTTGTTTTGTCTTTCTGGGCCTTTTTATTGGATCGCAACCAGTTCACGCCTTTGCTCTTGATTGGGCCGCCGTCACATTAGACGCTCTGGATTTTATTGATAATTCAATAATGAGATTTCTCGTTTCTCTTGCCTTGCTTGCCATAGGGTCAACGACGCTTCTAAATATTTCGGCCGGGCTTTTAAACTGGTCCTCCCAGCTGCCTATAGGCTTGAATGAGATCGAAAATCCTTTGATTGGCGCCGGCTGGCATTTTACTAGCGGCTTAGCAAACCTTTCTTTTATTTTAATTTTTATTGTTATCGCCCTGGCTTACGTTCTTAAGCTTGATAATTTAAAAATGAAAAAGGCTCTGCCGCAATTAATCATTATCGCGCTATTAATCAACTTCAGTTTGCTTTTTGTAAAGATAATTGCCGATGCGGGATGGATTGTCCAAAGCTCTTTTAGCGGCGTATTTGTAAAAGATGGGGTTGGCTTTGCGACTGCGGCCGCAAGCACCTTAACAGCGGCGGCTGGAAAGATTATCCCTGTAATTACAGGCATCCTAATAGGATACATAGCGGTTGCCTGGGTTCCTTATTTAAATGTGGCCGCTTTGACAGCGATCGGCGCCTTGGTGTTCGCCACCGGCGGAGGAGCTTTGCTGGGGACAATCAGCCAAGCTGTCACGTTGATTGTTTTTAATTTTATTATCGGCTTTCTCTTTTTAATCTTTGCCGCTCTCTTTTTAATCAGAATTGCCGTAATCTGGATTTTAGCCATTCTTTCCCCCTTAGCTTTTGTGGCTTATATCTTGCCTAGTACTAGAAAACATTTTAATGATTGGCTGAAAACTTTAATGGAGTGGACCTTTTTAGGGGTAGTTGTTTACTTTTTACTGGGACTGGGTTTAATGCTCTTTGGCGTGGTTGCTCCGGGCTCGGGGCAACAAACCTCCTTCACGGGAGAATTAGGAAAATGGGAATTCTTTGACACTTTTTATAAATATATCTTCCTGATAATTTATATGATCGTCGTTCTCGGAGTCTGTAAAAAATTCGTGCCGGCCGGCGCTCAAATGATTTGGGGCTATGCTGAAATGGCGATGAGCAGAGGAGTAAAATGGGGCGCAGGACAATCAAGAAAATGGGGGATGAGAGCGCAAACAGAGATAGAAGGAGGGGTAAGCGGAGCGGCTAGGCGTTCCGAAGAAAAAAGAAAAAAAGGAGAGGCGCCAACCAGAATGGAGAAAGTGGCTAACTGGTATACTAGAGGGAGGCCCGGGGGGTTAGAATTAGCCGAAGCGCGAGCCGCGCAAGGAAGAAGCAGGCTTATTGAAGAGCAAAGAAAGGGTCTTGTGGCTAAAACTAAAGACCTAGATGAAGATGGCGTAAAAGCTTCTTTGCGGGCAGAATTTGAAAAACACAAAGAAAATCCTCTAAGAGATAAAGCGAAAACTGCCGCCTTATTTAAATTGCTCGCTGACAAGGGCGCTCTTGACGATAAGGATAAATCTTTTTACGAGGAAGCGTGGAAAGCCGCTGGATCGGAAGAAGTAAAGAATAATCCGGTTAAAAAAGCTGTTTTAGCAAAAAAACTTTATTGGGGCACAGACGAAGAAAGAAAATATGCGGAATCTAAACTAACTCCCGGAGATATAGATAAATGGGACAGGTCTACTAAAGAAAACGACACCATAATAAAAGAAATAGTCGGTACCTTAAGAGCCGACCTGATCACCAAGCTTGGAGCCCAAACCCAAGAATCGTCAGAAAAAGTTCAGAAACACATAGATCAAACCCTGGGGAAAGATTTCGATAAATTAGCAAAAGGAATTACCGACATAACTACGCTCAGTAAGGAAGATCAACGAACACAACTCAAACAATTGGAAGTTATTAAGCACCTCCACACCTCGGTCTCGCCTGAAGTTCAAACTTGGAAAAAATATGGAACAATGGAAAAGGGTGAGCCGGATAGTGTCGTTGATCTGATAGATAAGTTGAGAAAAATAATTAAATAAAACCAGCGGCCTATGCCCCAAAAACCAAGTTCTGAAGAAAATTTTAAAATTTTGGAAAAACTTCCCGAAGAGTTGAAAGAGGTTTTATTTTCGTTGGATACAGCCGATAACATCGCCGATATCTGCGAAAAATTTAAGGTGCCGGCAGGGAAAATTTCCCTAGTCGCCGGAACAACCGGTAAAGTTCTGTCGAAAACACTCCCTTTGGGAGATTTCCAAAAAACACTAAAAGAAGAGGTGGGGCTGGAAGGAAGTGTTGCTAAGAACGTTTCAGACGAAATAAATTTTCGGATTTTTTCTAAGGTCAAAGAAAGTTTAGCTCCGACCCCTATTAAAAATGTCCCTGGGGGGATAATTTCTCTCCCAAGCGCGGAAGAAACCCCGAAGAGGCCGCCGAGTAAAGACTCTTATCGCGAAAAAATTGAATAATTATGGATCGATTCACTGTTCCTCAATTTATTGAGCACGAGCCCAAAATCGTGGGCCCGCTCACTTTCAAGCAATTTATATATGTCGGCGTCGCCGGAGCGATTTGCTTTGTTCTCTATTCCATCGTGCCTTTTGCGGTTTTCGTCTTGTTGTCGATTATAATAATGCTCGGCGGATTTGCCCTGGCTTTTATAAAAAGCGGTGGGAGATCGCTGCCGGTTGTTTTAAAAAACTTCTTCGACTTTTCCTTGGCCCCGAAGATATATCTATGGAAACACAAGCAGGGCTTGCCTCCGAAGATTATGAAAATCGCCTCCGTGCCGAAAGAAGTTGAGAAGGCTTCCGTGCCCACGGCCGCAGGAAAAAGCCGATTAAATGAGCTCGCCACTCAGGTTGAGGTCAGGACCGGTGAACAAGAAAAGTCATAAGAACATGCCTATTACTTCTACTCAACAATTTTTAGAAATTGATCAAATTAAGGAAGGCCTGCTTGTTTTAAAAAACAGGGCGCTAAGAGCCGTGATGATGGTTTCTTCCTTGAATTTTGCGCTGAAATCAGAAGACGAGCAATCGGCGATCATTTCGGCGTTTCAAAGCTTTTTAAATTCTTTGGACTTCTCTTGCCAAATCGTCATCCAATCGCGCAGATTAAACATCACCGGTTATTTGGACGGCCTCAAGGCCTTGGAAGAAAAACAGGAAAATGAACTGCTCCGCTTCCAAACCTCTGAATACCGAAAGTTTGTCGAAGAAATCATCACCGGCGCTCCTCCAACGGGGAAGTACGGAGAAATTATGTCTAAGTCATTTTATGTCGTCATCCCCCTCAATCTTTTAGAGGCGAAAACCACGTCTTCGCCGTTCAGTATTTTAAAATCGGCGGCTGGCGCTGCGCCGCTCACCGAAGAACAGTTTCAAAGATGCAAAAGCCAGTTGTGGCAAAGAATGGAATTCGTGGCTCTAGGGCTGAGGCGCTGCGGGCTCCAAGCCATCCCTTTGACTACGCCTGAATTAATCGAGCTTTTCTGGAGCCTGCACCATCCCAAAGAGGCGGAAGTCGGTTATTTCCCGGAAATTCCGCCGGAACTAGCGAAGTGATATTTAAGAGCTGACATAAACAATGAAATTATTCGGAAAAAAACTAAAAAGAGAGCCTCTCCCTGAAAAAATCTTTGAAACAGAAGCGATGAACGCCGTGGACCTCATCGCCCCGGCTTCAATTGAGGTCAAGCCCTCTTATTCCATGTTGGGAGAAAGAATGACCAAATCTTTCTTTATTTTCTCTTATCCGAGATATTTAACGACCTCCTGGTTTTCTCCGGTGATTAATCTGGACATCCCGATGGACATCGCTTTTTTTATTCATCCGGTTGACGCCGGGCTTATTTTAAAACAATTAAGAAGAAGGGTCACCGAGGTTCAGGCGGAGCTGATGGAGAGGGAAGAAAAGGGGCTAATCAGGGACCCGGCCCTAGAAACAGCCTACCAGGACATTGAAGAGCTGAGGGACAGGTTACAGACCGCTCAAGAGAGAATGTTCCAATTGGGGTTGTATTTGACCGTTTACGCCGATACTAAAGAGGAGATGGATAGTATTGAAACCTCGTTGCGCTCCATCCTTGAATCCAAGCTTATCTATATCAAACCCGCTCTTTACCAGCAAAAAGAGGGCTTTATCACCACCTCTCCTTACTGCCTCGACAAACTGGATGTACACGCCCCGATGAACACCGAGCCTTTATCCAGCGTCTTTCCTTTTGTCTCTTTTGATTTAAGCTCCAATGAAGGAATTCTCTACGGCATCAACCAGCACAATAATTCCCTGGTTTTGTTCGATAGATTTTCTTTGGAAAACGCCAACATGTGCATTTTTGCTCAATCTGGAGCCGGCAAGAGCTATGCTGTAAAGTTAGAAGTTCTGCGCTCTTTGATGTTGGGGATCAATGTGGTTATTATTGACCCGGAAAATGAATACGAAATGCTGTCTCAAGCGGTCGGAGGATCTTATTTCAAAATATCGCTGAGCAGCGATTCCCACGTTAATCCTTTTGATTTGCCTGCCCCGAGAGAAGACGAAGATCCGGCCGATGTTTTACGGTCCAACGTCATTAACCTCGTCGGTTTGATGCGCCTGATGCTTGGCGGATTAACCCCCGAAGAAGACGCGATTATGGATAGGGCTTTAACTGAAACTTACGCTTCTCGCGATATTACCCCGAAGTCAGATTTCTCGAAAATAGAACCGCCCTTAATATCTGATCTGGAAGCGGTTTTAGAAACTATGGAAGGGGCGGAGTCTCTTTTAAAAAGGGTGAGAAAGTTTACCAAAGGGACCTATGCTAATTTTTTCAATCAGCCTTCTAACGTTGATATGAAAAATAAGCTCGTGGTGTTCGGCATCAGGGACATGGAAGAGGGGTTAAGGCCCATGGCCATGTATATCATTATGAGATACATCTGGAATCAAATCCGGACTGAACTGAAAAAGAGGATTTTCGTGGTTGACGAAGCGTGGTGGTTAATGAAATCTGACGATGGAGCTTCTTTCCTTTTCGGCATCACGAAGCGTGCCAGAAAATACTGGCTAGGGGTGACCACGATTACCCAGGACGTCGGCGATTTTATGAAATCGGATTATGGCAAACCGATTATTACGAACTCGGCGCTGCAATTTTTAATGAAGCAGAGTCCGGCAACGGCAGATATTCTGCAGAAAACCTTTAACTTAACCAACTGGGAAAAAGAATTGCTATTGGGGTCGGCGGTAGGGGAAGGCATTTTCTTTGCCGGGCAAAAACACGTGGCCCTTAGAGTCGTCGCTTCGTCCGCTGAAAACAAATTCATCACGACCAGCCCGGAAGAAATTTTAAAAATGAAAGAAGAAAAAAAGAGATTAAGCGAAGAGAAATAAATTAAAACTTAAAACCACCCTTTTGGGGTGGTTTTTGGTTCTAAACTATTGAAGAACGAGGTTTAATTTTTACCCTTCTTTCGGGTTCCTCGCCGATGCTTTCGGTGGAGATGTCTATTCTGGAAGCCAGTTCTGTGTGAACAACTCTCCTTTCATAAGGAGGCATAGCAGGGAGCTCTTTTTCTCTTTTAGTGATAGCCACCTCGTCAGCCGCGGTTTGAGCCACTTCTTTTAAATATTCGGTTTTTTTCTTTTTATAATCGTTGATGTCTACATCAACATAAAATGAAGCGGGAGCTTCAGCTTTTCTCCTCAATACCGCCCTTAGAAGCCTCTGAATTTCGCTTAAGGTTTGCCCCCGCTCACCAATCAGAAACTGGGGCTCATCTGCCTTCACGTTAACAAGAATCGTGGAGTCCTCTTGATTTTTTACATCAATCTCTAAAGCAAGCCCGGTTTGCAGAAAAAAGTCTTGAGCGGCCACTTTAAGTTTTTCAAATTCTTGGGGAGTCATGCTTCTTCAGGATAATATATTGCTGGGCGATTGTAAATAGGGTCGTGGTCAGCCAGTAGAGAGCGACAGCGGCCGGCAATTTCCAAAGAATGAAAACCGTGAAAATCGGCAAGAAGTAAATCATCTGTTTTTGCATCATCTGAGACATGCCGCTTGAGCCCGCAGAACTCTTTTGCTTAGTTTCCATCATTTTGCCTTGAAAAAACTGGGCGATACCGGTCAAAACGGCTAAAATTATCGAGGCCTGAGCCAGGTCCATTATTCCTAAAAAAGTCGTGTTGATTTGACCGGGGTTGGGGACAAAGCTATAAAGAAATCTCAATTGAGCCTCGCCAAATCCTTTCCAAAAAACCTGGTAAAGTCCGATAAGAATAGGCAGCTGGATAACTAGGGGCAGGCAACCGGAAAAAGGATTAATCTTCTCTTTTTTATAGAACTCCATCATCGCCTTCGACTGCTGCTCTTTGTCGTTCTTAAACTTCTCCTGGATTTCCTTCATTTTCGGCTGGAGTTGAGCCAACCCCTTTTGGGAACGAATCGCCTGAACGCCCAAGGGATAAAGAACCAATTTAATTAAAACCGTCAGAACAATAACCGCTATGCCAAAATCGCGCCCCGGGAGATACAGGTAGGTTAAAATTAAAGCGTTAAACAGCGGTTGGTATAAAGCTATATCAAATATATTCATTTTAGTATGATAAATCGACGCCTCCGGGATTCCACGGATGGCATTTTAATAGTCTTCTGGCGCTTTTCACGCTTCCCAACCACCAGCCGTATTTCTGGATGGACGAGAAAGCGTATTGAGAGCAGGTGGGATAGAAACGGCAGTTTTTGCCTAATAAAGGAGAGACAATAATCTGGTAAGCTTTAATAAGGATTAGGATAAAAGATTTAATCATTGGATAGCTTGCTTGTTTTAAAAAGATGATTTAAAATTGCCGCGGTCTTCTCTAAATCCGCCGCCTCTGCCCCCTTACCAGCGACAATCGCCACATCAAGCCCCTTTTTAATGCCTCCTAATTGACTCCTCACAATATCTCTTAACCTTCTTTTTACCTTATTCCTGACCACGGCCTTGCGTGAAACCTTCTGTCCAACCACAAAGCCGAACCTGGTTTCCCCTAAGCCGTTTTTAACTAATTTAAGAGACAAAAAACTCTCTTTCAGTCCCCGGCCTTGTTTAAAAACGCGCTCAAAGTCCTTTTTCTTTTTAAGGCGGTTTGTTCCTGGCAACATGCTTATTACTTAAACGGCGAGCTTCCATCTCTTTTTCGCTCTTCGTCTGGCTAGGGTCGCTCGGCCGCCCTTAGTTCTCATCCTAACCTTGAACCCGTGGGTTCTTTTCCTTTTTTTCTTCTTTGGTTGATAGGTAACGCTCATGAAGACATATTAACATTTTGTCCCCACTTTTTCAACACTGCAACCCTTCTCCCTCTTGTTTTATTTTTATTTGACGCGTGTTATGATGATTGAGGATTAAGTTTTCTCATTATGAACAAAGACGAGCTCTGGCAAGCACTCCTTGCCCAGGTCCAGTTTAATATCTCTAAAGCGAATTTTGCCACTTGGTTTAAAAATACCGGCGTGTTTTCAAAAAAAGACGGGGAGGTCGTCGTGTCCGTCCCGAATAATTTTTCGAAAGAGTGGCTGGAGAACAAATATAACAAGCTCATTTTTAAAATACTGTGCAGTCTTGATGACGAGATTAAAGAAGTGAGGTATGCCGTGGCCCCAAAAACGGCGCAAAAAATCGGTGAAAACATAATCGCCGCAGGAAACAGCGCTTATAACGAAGCTCCTCAATTAGACTTTCAGGAGCTTAAGGTAAATAAAGATACTAATTTAAATTCTCGTTACACGTTTGAAAATTTTATTATCGGCCCTTTCAATGAACTGCCGCAGGCCGCCGCTTGGGCTGTGGCTCAAAACCCCGGGCTTATTTATAACCCTCTTTTCATTTACGGAGGCGTGGGGCTTGGCAAAACGCACCTTTTACAGTCCGTCGGCAACGAAGTTTTAAAGAGAAATCCTTCGAAGAAGGTGAGGTACGTTTCTTCTGAGAAGTTTACCACCGGTATTGTTAATTCAATTAGAAACCGCGACATCGATAAATTTAAATCAACCTATAAAGATATCGACGTTTTAATTATCGACGATATCCAGTTTTTGTCCGGCAAAGAAAAAACCCAGGAAGAATTTTTTCATATTTTTAATACTCTCTACGAAAAGAACAAACAAATCATTATTTCTTCCGACCGGCCGCCCAAGGCCATCTCGGCCCTGGAAGAAAGGCTCCGGTCCCGCTTCGAGGGGGGAATGATCGCGGATATCAGTTTGCCTGATTTTGAAACCAGGGTGGCTATTTTAAAAACAAAGCTGCAGGAGAAAAAAGAAAGTTTCCCCGACGAGGTTCTTGAATACGTCGCAACTAACATCCAATCCAATATACGAGAACTGGAAGGAGCATTAAATAGGCTTATCGCTTACCAAAAACTAAATAATCAAACCCCGTCTTTGGCTGTGGCCGAAACTCTTTTAAAAAGCGTAATCTTTTCTCCTAAAAAAATAACCAATCCTGAAAAAATCATTCAAGCGGTATCTGTTTTTTATAATCTAAAAGAGCGCGACATTTTAGATGTTTCTCGAAAAAAAGAAATTGTTAAACCTCGCCAGATCGCTATGTTTTTCTTAAGACAGGAGTTAAAAAGCTCTTTCCCTTTTATTGGCAGAAAGTTTGGCGGGAAAGACCACACCACGGCCATCTATGCTTGCAATAAAATAGCCAAAGAGGCGGAAACCAGTGAAAATTTGGCCGAGGAAATCAGCTTAATAAGGGAGCAAATTTACCGCATGTAACTTGTGGGTAAAAATTAAAACAAAAACAAACCTTCTTTATTAAAACAATTTTAACTAATTATCAACAATCTCTCCCCAATAAAAATAAGATTAAAAACATAATTAATCCACACTATAATAACTATGAAAATAATAATATTAAAAGAAAATTTAAATAACGGATTAAATATTATCGGGCGGATTGCCGGAAAAAACCTAACCCTGCCTATTTTAAATAATATTTTAATTGAAACAGAGGGTAGTTTTATTAATCTTTCATCTACAGATTTAGAGTTAGGTATTAAATATTGGTTACTGGCAAAAATAGAAAAAGAAGGTAAAATTACAATCCCTTCTAAAATTTTAACGAGTTTTATTGGGCTTTTGCCTAATAAAAAACTAACACTGGAGGCGAAAAACCAAACATTATTTATCGACTGCGACGACCAAAACACTCAAATTAAAGGGCTAGACGCTCAAGACTATCCTATTATTCCGATGATTAATGATAAAAATTTTATTAATTTAGAAATAGCCTCTTTTTGCGAGGGGTTATCGCAGGTGGTGGATTTCGCCGCGATAAATCAAGCCAGGCCGGAGTTGTCCGGAGTGTATTTAAGTTTTCAAAAAGACCGGGTTCAGTTAACCACCACCGATAGCGTGAGGTTAGCCGAAAAAACGATATTTTTAAAAGAGCAGACGGAGAAAAACCTCGCTTTCATTTTACCCCAAAAAACGGCCCGCGAAATTATTAATATTTTCGCTGAACAGAAGGGAAAATTAAGATTATATTCGTCGCCAAACCAGGTTATGTTTGAATATTTAATGACTGAAACCGATCACCCGCAAATACAGGTTATTTCCCGATTGGTTGAAGGCGAGTACCCGGATTATCAGGGGATTATCCCGAAAAAACACGAGGCTCAGGTTGTTTTAGTAAAAAATGATTTTCTAAATCTGGTCAAATCGGCTAGTATTTTTAGCGGCAAAAATAATGAGATTAAAATAAGAATTAATTCTAAGAAAGAAGGGATCGAGATTTTGTCTCAAAGTCCGGAATTAGGAGAAAATAAAAGCTTTCTGCCGGCGCAAATCGCTTATAAGCAAGAAAAAAATCAAGAAATGGCGGTAAATTTTAATTACCGATTTCTTATCGACGGACTCTTAAACATTAAGAGCTCGAAAGTGATTTTTGAGCTCAATGGAGAAGATGGTCCGGCGGTTTTAAAACCCGCTGAAGACGCGACGTATCTTTACGTTGTGATGCCGATCAAAACCACCTAATACACTATTGTCGAGCTGGCGAGAAAACTTTCTCTCCCCGCCAGCCAATTTTGATATTGAGAACTACTCGGGTCGAGCTTCGCCTCTTCTTGTAAAAGAGGTTCTTCTTTTTTTGTTAAGTCAGGCTCTTGAAAAGATTTTTCGCTAGGATAAGCCGCCAGGGCTTTTTGGATAAATTTGTTCCAAATAGGCCCGGCTAAAACAACCCCCGGCTCTTTGTTCATCAACTCTCCGTTGTTATTACCCACCCATACCCCTACGGCGATCGTGGGCGTGTACCCTAAAGTCCAGCCGTCTTTAAAGTCTTGGGTGGTGCCGGTTTTTGTCGCAACTTTGCGTCCCGGGATAAATAAAACAGAATTTCTGCCGAAGATCGGCGCCTTTGCTTCGTTGTCTGACAAAACGCTGTTAATCATATCGGCGACGTTTTTCTCCAAAATCCTCTGAGGGGTTTTTCTTTTTTCTTCGACAATATTACCTTCGGAATCTGCTATTTTGAGGATAGAAATCGGCGGCGATTTCAAGCCGTTGTTGGCAAAAACGCCGTAAGCCGCAACCATATCTAAAAGCTTAACTTCCCCTCCGCCTAAAACTAAACTTAAACCATACCAAGAAAGAGGTTGATTTAAAGTGGTTATCCCCAAAGACTTAGCCAAATCAATGGTGTCTTTTACTCCGGCTAAATAAAGAACCTTTACCGCAGGAACGTTAATGGATTGAGCTAAAGCGTTGCGGAGAGTCATGGGTCCTCGGAAATTACCGTCGTAGTTTATGGGGTGGTAGCAATCCATGTCGTATGGGTCCTTTTCTTCAACGGCCGTTGAGGTGCAGTTCGGGTTAAATTCGGTCTTAGCGTCCCAGAAAATGGTTTCTGGAGTTAACCCCTTTTTAAAAGCCTCGGCATAAGCAAAGGGCTTAAAAGCGCTTCCTGGCTGTCTTTCGCCTAGGGTGGCAATATCGAACTTCGGATCGAAGAGGCACCCCTGCTCGGTCCCTGAGCAGCCCTCAGGATATGATGAATCGGCATACCAGTTGGCAGATCCGACCAGAGACAGGATTTCTCCAGTTTGCGGATTGAGCGCCACCAAAGAAGCGTTATAAGAATTATAAGACTGATTGGCCATTGATCCTTCCTCGACTATTTTTTCAGCTGCTTGCTGCAAGTCCCAATCAAGGGTCGTATAAACCTTTAACCCCTTTTCTTTTAAAAAAGAGTCGGAGTAATTGTCTTCCAAATACTTTTTTACGTAAAGAACAAAATGGGGCGCTTTAATAGACTGGCCGATGTCGGCAAAATTCAAAACCTCTTTTTTTACTTCGTCGGCCTTCTCTTGGGAAAGATAGCCCTCTTTGGCCATGCGATCCAAAACATAGTTTTTTCTGACGTAAAGGTCGTCGACGCGCGAACCATAAGGGGAGAGGCGGCTGGGCGCCTGGATTAAAGAAGCTAAAACAGCCGCTTCGGCCAGAGACACCTGGGAAGATGGTTTATTAAAAAAAGTTTGGCTGGCAGCTTCAACCCCATAGGCATTTGAGCCGAAAGGCACCTGGTTAAGGTAAAAGCCTAAGATTTCATCTTTAGAGTAGCGGCGCTCCAGTTCCAGGGTCAAGATAATCTCTTTTACCTTTCTTTGAGCTGTTTTATCTAAAGACAAAAAAGTTGAACGGATCAGTTGCTGAGAGATGGTTGACCCCCCGTAAGCAAGATTGCGGATTTTTAAATCGTTCAGAATCGATCGAGCGATTCCTTTCCAGTCCAAGCCAAAGTGGCGGTAAAAATTAGCGTCTTCGGTCGCGATGACCGCGTGTTTTAGGTTTTCATTAACTTGGTCCAAAGAAACAACGGTTCTTTTTTCTTCGTCGTAAATTTGGTACAAGAGAACAGTCCCTGTCCGGTCGTAAATTTTAGTCGGCAAAGTAAAAGCTTTTTCGGTAAAAACTTCCGGCCGAGGCAGGTCTTTAGCGAAATAGGCAAAAAGAAGGAAAAAACATAAAAGAAAAAACAAAAAAGCGCCGGCAGCAACCTCCAGGATTAATTTCCAACGCATGTTTTTTCGGAGAGCCATATCAATTTAAAATTATATCATCTCTTTTTGTTTTTCTCAAATCATGATAAATTAAAATAATGGAAACCCTTAGTAGGTGGGTAGAAAAAATTTATCCTTCAAAAGAGGCTTTTGTTAAAATATTACACTCAAAAAAGGGGCTGGTTTTTTATCATGGGATAGATCCTACCGCGCCTCATTTACATCTGGGGCACTCCACTAACCTGTTTCTTCTAAAAAAACTTCAACAGCTCGGCCACAAGGTTATTCTCTTGATCGGCGACTTTACCGCCCAAATTGGCGATCCCACCGGCAAAGACGCTGCCAGGAAGCCGTTGACCAAAGAGCAGATTAAAAACAACTGCAAAACGTACCAACAGCAAGTTAGTAAGTTTTTGGATTTCAAAACTAAAAACAACCCAGCGGAATTAAAATTCAACAGTCAGTGGTTGGATAAATTAACCTCTCGGGAAATTATTAAATTAGCCGCTAACGTTACTCACGGCCAAATGATTAAAAGAAGCATGTTTCAAAAAAGGCTGAAGGAGAATAAGGAAATATATCTTCATGAGTTTTTGTACCCACTTTTCCAGGGATATGATTCCGTAGCTATGGACGTCGACGGGGAAGTGGGCGGAGACGACCAGACTTTTAACATGCTCGTCGGCAGGGATCTAATGAAGATTTATAAAAATAAAGAGAAACTCGTCGTAACTACGCCCCTTTTAGTCAACCCCAAAACTGGACGTAAATTAATGTCAAAGACCGAAAGCTTTATCGCTCTAGATCTTCTCCCGAATGAAATGTACGGTCAGGTAATGGCCCTACCCGACGAGGTTGTCACAGACTGTTTTAAACTATGCACCGAAGTTGAGATGGAGAAGATAAAAAATCTAAATCCTAGGCAAGCGAAAGCAATACTAGCTAGCGAGATAGTTAAAATTTATCACGGAGAACAGGCCGCGCTTTCGGCTGAAAAAGAGTTTAATAGAATTTTTCGCGACAGGGAAATGCCTTCGACTTTACCCGTAGTTTTAATTAAAGAAAATGAACTCGGCGTCCTCGATCTACTAATCAAAGTAAAAATGGCTCTTTCTAAGGCCGAGGCCAGAAGATTAATCGTCCAAGGAGGAGTGAAGATAGACAACGAAGTTCAAAAAGAGTGGCAAAAAGTTGTGGAAATTAAAAAAGGCCAGGTTATCCAGGTTGGCAAAAGAAAGTTCGTTAAAATCGCTTAAAGTAAAACAAAATCCCCCGAGCGGGGGACTTCGTCTATTTTTACTCTGTGAAATCGTCTTCTTGTTCGTCGCTAGTGACCTCTTCAGTCTCATCAACCTTTTCTTCTTCTTCTTTTTCCTCTTCTTCGGTTTCGTCTTCACCAACCAAAGAAGCAAAATCTTTTTCGTAAACCATGTTTGAATTTTTATTTTTCAACATAATTATCGACCTTTTTAACTCTACACGGGTATTATAATGTGCCAAGAGGTTCTGTCAAGCCCCCACACCAAACGAGTTTATGCCTCGATGCTTCTCTTGATTCTGTTTTTGAGTTGTCTTAAGGCTTTTGCTCGCAGTTTTAAATTATGCTCTCTTTGGAAGGCATCTTGTTCCGAAGTGTAAGCTTCATAGTATATAAGACACCATGGTCTTCTTGGCTTGGTCGATCTAACAAGACCTGAATTATGTTCTTTAAATCTTTTTCTAAGGTCGCTAGTACACCCAATGTATAGATTTTTATCTTTGCCGCTTTTTAAAAAATAGACGAAGAACATAATTCAAAGCTCGTTATGGTGTGGGGGTCAAGCGTTTCGGGCAAAAACATAGGTTAAGGCTATGGCTAGGGCGTCAGCCGCATCATCGGGTTTAGGGACGTCTTTCATTCCGAAAATTGCTTTAACTTTTTCCTGCACGAGTGTTTTTTCAGCCTTACCCGATCCGGCTATCAGCATTTTAACCTGAGGCGGGGTGAATTCATGGACTACGATGTTCTTTTTAGCCGCAGTCAATAAAATTACCCCCTTAGCCTGGCTTACCGGCATAGCTGTTTTTAGGTTTCTGAAGAAAAAGAGCCTTTCTACCACCATTATTTTCGGTTGGTGCTCTTTCAGTATTTTAGTGAGTTCGTTATGGAGTTTTTTTAGGCGTTGAGGCATCGCCATCTCCGGGCTGGTATTAATAGAACCGTAACTCAAGCACTTGAAGTTTCCCTTGCTTCTGCTGTTAATGTTTTTAGCTAAGACTATGCCATATCCTGTCGTGGCCGTTCCCGGATCTATCCCGATAATAATCATAATTTTTAATGTTAGTGAAAACTATTATTTGGAATTAGAATATATCTCTTGGACATCATCGCTGCCGTCCAATGCCTCAAAAAGTCTTTCGCAAGCTTTTTTATCTTCATCGCTTATAGCTACGTGCTCTTTTGCCACCCAGCCGATGACTGCATTTTCAATCTTCATCCCCTTCTCTTCTAATGCTTTTTTCACTTTTTCAAGTTCTTCGGGCTTAGTGTATACGTCCAATGAAGCCTCATCACGTGAAACGTCATCGGCGCCAGCTTCGATAGCCGCCAGTTCCGCCTCGTCTTGGTTTTCAGGGGTGATGGTAATTATTCCTTTTCGGTCGAACATCCATTTTACTCCTCCTTCGCCGACAAATTTGCCGCCGTTTTGGTTTAAAAGTTGCCGAACTTCATTAAACGTCCTGTTTTTATTATCAGTGATACCCTCAACCATAATCGCCACTCCGCCTGGGCCATAGCCCTCAAAAAGGACGGTTTCCAAGGTGCCGCCTTCCAGTTCGCCGGTGCCCTTTTTAATAGATCGTTCGATATTATCAGCGGGCATGTTGAAAGAACGGGCTTTTTCGACGATCATTCTTAATTTAGAATTAAAATTAAGATCGTTGCCGCCTTCTTTGGCCGCCATAGTTATCTCTCTGGATATTTTAGAAAATGCCTGGCCTTTTTTAGCGTCAGCCGCCCCTTTTTTGTATTTAATTGTTTTCCAATGAGAATGTCCCGACATGTCTTTTTTATCGTAACTTATTTTAACCTTTTTTTCAATAATAAAACCATTGTCCCTGAAAAGATTGCCAAAGTCGATGCGATTAAGAAAACGAGAAAGGGAAGAGGATTGGTTATTTGTTCGCCAACGGCCACTACGTCTTTTGGGCCCCCCTCTTTTATTGGGCTAGGTTCGGTTGGACTTTCTTCAGCCGGAGGAGAACTGGTTTTTACTTCTTCGGGACTTGCCTGAGAATTAGGCTGCAATAGTTCGGTCGAAGAACCGACCCAGGCTAGCCCCTGCTTTTTTATATCTTCAATTCTTTTTGTTCCAATCCCCTTTATTCTATCTAAATCATCTATAGAAGAAAAAGGCCTTAAAGAAATCAACTCTTGAGCCCTTACTTCTCCTATGTGGACGATTTTAAGCAAATCTCCCAAGGGGGCGGTGTTGATATCTATTTTTTCCGCTGCGCCAGCAAAACCAGTTGCCAATAAGTAAAAAATCGCGATCGAAGCGGTGGCCCTTGACATTTTACTCATAATAGACTATAATAGAGCATTGTTAAATAGTTCCAGATCTGGGGGCAGGAGTGTTTCTTAGTTCGGACGGCCCGGCCCTCTAAGCCCTTCATTATCGATAGGGGCGTAGAGGGCGGGGCTGTTCCTCGGAAAAATTCTAAACTTTGGTTCCCAAGCTAGAGCGCCCCCAGATCTGGGGCTATTTTTTAATCTTCTCCGGCCACTCTTTCAACCTCTTCAAGTGTTGTTGTCCCCTCCAAGACCTTCATCAGCCCGTTTTCTTTCATGGTGATCATCCCTCCTTTAACCACTTTTTCTCTTAAGGCGGAAATTGACGGAGAGGTTAAGATAAATTTTTCCATTTCATCATCTATTAAAAAGGCTTCAAAGATTCCCACCCGACCCTTATAGCCCGTACCATTACAATAATCGCACCCCTTTATTTGAGGGATTTTTATGTCTTTGGGGAGTTTTTTAACCCCCTCTTTTATTTTTTGTAATTCTCCGGGAGAAGGCGTTTTTAGGGCGCCGCATTTCGGGCAAATTTTTCTTACCAGTCTCTGGGCCACGGCTAAGTTTATCGCCGGGCCGATATTTGAGGGCTTCGCCCCTAAACTGATTAATCTGGCAACAGTGCCGGCAGCATCGTTGGTGTGCAGGGTGGTAAAAACCAAGTGCCCCGTTAAAGAAGCTTGGAGAGCGATATCTGCGGTCTCCAGGTCCCTAATTTCGCCCACTAAAATAACATCGGGGTCTTGTCGCATAACTGATTTGAGGCCGGAAGCAAAATCGTATTCTTTGCCCTTAACCTGGGTTTGGGAAATACCCGGCAAGCGATATTCAATCGGGTCTTCAATGGTGATAATTTTAATCCCCGGATTCCGGACTTCTTTTAAGAAAGCGTAAAGGGTAGTGGTTTTTCCGCTCCCTGTCGGGCCGGTCACAATAATCATGCCGTTCGGTTTTTTAATCTCTTTTCTGAAAAGAGTAAGTAAATCCTTTCTTAGTCCTAAGTCTCCCAACCCGATCAGGTTTTTAGGATTTAAAATCCTCAAAACAAGGGTTTCGCCGTTTTCGGCCGGCAGAGTCGAGACCCGAACCTCAATTGGAGACTCAATCTTTTGGTTAGAAGAGAATAATAATGAGAAGCGGCCATCCTGGGGCCTGTCTGAGATGTTCATTTTTATTTTCGCGAGCAACTTAATGCGCGAAAGAGCGATTTGGTAGGTCGCTTTATCTAATTCGGCGACATCTTGTAAAACGCCGTCAATCCTAAGCCGAATTTTTGAGTTTTCTTCTCCGGGCTCGATATGAATGTCGGAAGCGTCCAGGCCCGCAGCTCCGCCGAAAATAACATCTAAAAGATCAGTGATTTTCAAACTCGATGTTTTTTCAATCCTTTTCTTAAGCTCAGGGAGGTTTTTTATGCCCCGAGAAGAGATTTCCATTTCGCCGCTAATATTTTCCATGATATTTAAAAACTAAACGACTTTTAATAAGCTTTCTTTGGCCGCATCTAAGTTCGGCTCTCTAATTAAAAACAAAGCTCCATTGCCCCGGGAAACGCCTTCATAGTTTTGTATTATTTTATCAACAAGCTCTCTTTTTGTGGAGTAAAAAATCCCTCTGATAATAATCGGCGAAGCATGGCTTTCCCAAAGAATCAAAAGATTGGGCAGATATCTGAAATTGGATTTTAGTTCTTCGATAACAAAACCCAGGTCGCGAGAAGAGGCTTGGCATTCTCGGAAGTCTTTTTCAGCCAAAGAGGCTGAATATAATTCTTTCGGTTCGTTGAAGCTCAGTTTTTCTAAAATCCTTCCCAGAAGATTAATTTGAGAAACGCTCTTTTGTTTGTAGAGGTGTCGGATGATTTTTTGATGGTCGCCGCCCCTCTCAATCAAAAAAGCCGAGGTTTCGAAGGCCTTGGGCCTGGTTGTCGGGTTGCGGAAGTTTTGGCTGGCGCAGATGACGCCGGCCAAAAGATTGGTGGCGATGCCTGCGTCCATAAAAGCCTCATCTTCCGATTCCATAAACTTAAGGAAATTGGTGAGAATCTCTGCCGAAGAGGAGGTCACGTCTACCAGGTTTACCTCGCCAAAACCCTCGTTGGAGGGGTGGTTATCAATATTTAAAATAGGTGTTTCAGAAAAAAGACGGGAGTTTTGTTTATAAAAATCCCCGATATCCGGTAAAGAATGAACTCCGATGGTGATAAAAAGACTCGGGGGTTGGCTGACTATTGGGAAAGAAACATCCCCGGCTTTTAGTTCTCCTTTCCCCATATTTATGTAAATCTTAAGATCGCCGTTATTCCTTTCATAACGCATTTTCGATATTTCTTTATCGGCGGTATTAATAGAGATAATAAACTCCTCGGCGGTCTTGGCTTGTCCTCCTTCCAGAAATTTAAACTTTTCGGGTATTTCACCGATTAAAACGTTTACATTTTTCCCCATCTTTTTTAAAGTGGAAAAAAGCGCGAGGGAACTAGCCAGGGCATCGCCGTCTATCTTCTGGGGTGGTAGAATTAAGATGCTGGGAGATCTCCCGATAAGGTTTTTAGCCTGGATGAATTCGTCCATGATTTGATTAATTAAAATTAACTTAAATCAAAGAAAGAGTCAACCACGATTATTTATATGCAAAAAGAGTACTTAACAAAGAGTCCCGGGCAGACTAAAAGATTAGGCAGGACTCTAGCCCAAACGCTTTTAAAGAGCCGTTCTAAGAATAGGGCGATTGTCGTCGGGTTAAGAGGCGATTTGGGCGGAGGAAAAACCACTTTTTTACAGGGTTTTGCCAAGGGGCTTGGGAAAAGGGCCAGAGTTTTAAGCCCGACTTTTATTATTATGAGAAGAACGGACAATTTCTACCATATCGATGCCTATCGCCTGCGAGGGCCGCAGGATTTATTAAAACTGGGGATTAAAGATATTCTTAACAATCTAAATAATGTCGTAGCCATTGAATGGGCCGACAGGATTCAGAAAAATATGCCCCGTCACACCGTCTGGGTTGATTTCAACTTCATTGATAAAAATAAAAGAAGAATCGTGATAAGATCCAATAATGGAAAAGAAAAGATTAATAATTATTGATAGCAATTCGGTGATTCATCGGGCCTTTCACGCTTTGCCGCCCTTAACTACTAAAAAAGGGGAAGTGGTGGGGGCTGTTTACGGGTTTTTGCTGGTTTTTCTAAAAGCCATTAAAGAGTTCCGGCCCGATTTTGTCGCCGCTTGTTTTGACGTGAAAGGTCCGACTTTCAGGCATGAAAAATACGAGCAATATAAGGCCAAGCGGCCCAAAGCTCCCCCGGAGCTTTATTTGCAGATACCGATGGTGAAGGATGTTTTAAAAAACTTTGGCGTGACCGTTTACGAAAAACAGGGGTTTGAAGGTGATGATTTAATCGGCACGATTGCCAAACTCTCTCCCATAGAAACCATTATTATCAGCGGCGATTCGGACAATTTCCAATTGGTTGATTCCAAAACTAAGGTTTACTCGCTTAGAAAGGGAGTCAAAGACACGGTTCTGTACGACGAAGCGTTGGTGGTTGAAA
>JBBTYF010000006.1:50051-56645 GCA_038061935.1 Patescibacteria group bacterium
CTTAGAAAGGGAGTCAAAGACACGGTTCTGTACGACGAAGCGTTGGTGGTTGAAAAATATCAAGGATTAAAACCTAAACAGCTTATTGATTATCGCGCCTTGCGAGGCGATCCGACCGACAATATCCCTGGGGTTAAGGGGGTGGGGGAAAAGACGGCTACCGATCTTTTACAAAGATTTGGCACTCTTGAAAATATCTACCAAAAACTAGACGAGCTGAAACCCAAAACTAAAGAGCTTTTAGTCTTACATAAAGAAGACGCTTTTATCAGCCAAGATTTAGCCACTATTATTCAGGACGTACCCATGGACTTTAATTTAGATGATTGCCTCTGGTCCAATTACGATAAGGCAAAAGCCACTCAATCTATGGAAGAATTCGGCTTCCATAGTTTAATTCCTCGCTTACCTTAATATGCCAGAGCTACCAGAAGTTGAAACAATTAGGCGGCAGTTGCGCAAAAAGATTGTTGGCAAAAAGTTGGATAATAAAAAAATTGTCGGCGTGCGCCGCCGGGCTAAGATTTTAATAATTGATTTCAACGACGGCTCAAGCCTGCTTTTCCATTTAAAACTGACCGGCCAGCTGATTTTTAACGGAGAAAAAGGGCCCTATACGCGCCAAATATTTAAATTTAGCGACGGCACCCAATTAATCTTCAATGACGTTCGTAAGTTTGGCTGGTGGAAATACATTAAAAGCAGTAAGGACATCGAAAAAACATTCGGCCCGGAAGCTTTAGAAACAAGCCTTAATGTCTTTCAAGATATTCTTCAAAAACGACCTAATGCTAAAATTAAACCGTTGTTAATGGATCAAAAATTTATCGCCGGGATCGGCAATATTTATTCGGATGAAATTTTATTTGCCGCCAAAGTTCAACCTCTAAGGCGCGTCAAAACTTTAACGTCAGGAGAGATTAAGGCGATTTGGTCAAATATCGGAAAAATACTTAAAGAAGCTATTAAGAATCGCGGTACGTCAGAAAGGGATTATGTTGACGCTTTAGGTAAAAAGGGCGACTATTTAAAATACCTTAAGGTTTATCGAAAAGAGGGACAAAAATGTCCTCGCTGCGGCGGGACGGTCAAAAGAATTAAAATCGGTTCCCGGTCTGCGCATTTCTGTCCGCGCTGCCAACGGTGAATATCGGGAGGTCGGACCTCCTAACATAAACAAATGATAATTTTCCTTTACGGAGAAGACACCTACCGGTCGCGTAAGAAACTTGAAGAGATTGTTGCTCATTATAAAGAAATCCACAAAAGCGGATTGAATTTGAAATACTTTGACGGGAAGAATGCCGACTTCCAAGATATTAAAAGAGAGCTCCAAACCGCCTCCATGTTTAAAGAAAAAAAACTTCTAATCTTAACGGACGTCTTCTCTAATCAAGGACTTGAAGATGGTTTTTTAAAGGATGCTAAGCGGTTTGTGGATTCAGATAACGTTATTCTGTTTTACGAAGAAAAAGGAACGTTTGCCAAAAATCCTCTTTTCACTTTTTTAAAAAAACACGCTCAATGCCAGGAATTTGAGCCGCTTACCGGTCTTAAAATTAAGAGTTGGCTTAAAGATGAATTTGAAAAAGTAAAAACAAAAATTGATCCGATGGCCTTAGAGCTTATGGTTAACTTTGCCGGCAACGATCTTTGGCAGCTTGCCAACGATGTTCAAAAATTAGCCGCTTTTAAGGGAGGCAAAGAAATAGCAGTAAAAGATATTAGATTATTCGTTAAGCCTAAGCTCGAAACCGATATTTTTAAAACAATTGACGCCATCTCTCTTAAAAATAAAAAACAAGCGCTGAATTTACTGCACAAGCACCTGGAGAAGGGGGACAGCCCCCTCTATTTGTTATCGATGATTAATTTTCAGTTTAGAAACGTCTTGGGGGTTAAAGATTTGGCCGAGCGCGGCGAACCCTTGTCTTCTTCGGGGTTGAATCCGTTTGTGGCCCGCAAGAGCGCCGAACAAGCCAGAAAATTTACCTACGAAGAACTAAAAAAAATCTACCTGAAGATTTTTCAGATAGATCACAGTATCAAAACGGGAAAGATTGATCCGCAAGCGGCGTTAGATCTTTTGATCGCCGAGTTGTGATTATAATGATTTGCCAATAAGCTTGGCGAGTCGGGATTTTCTTCTCGAAGCGTTGTTTTTCTTGATTGTTCCGACCTTAGCCGCTTTATCTAAAATCTGATAAATGTCAGGTAAAAGGTTTTTAGCTTCTTTAGCTTTCTTCTGAGCAACTAAAACTCTCGCCTCTTTGATGAGGCTTTTTATTTTGCGCTCGTAATGATCGTTTATTTTTTGGCGTCTAAAACTTTGGCGCAGCGCTTTTTTCGCAGCATTCTTTATTGGCATATATATTACCCTTATCACTTTTCAGATTTTTTAGCAAATCCCTTAAGGTCGCCGCCCTTTCAAAGTCCAGGTTTTTAGCCGCGATCTTCATCTCTTTCTCGATCAGGTTTTTATCATGAACAAGCCAGAATTCAGCCGAGACCTCCTTCTTTTTAGATAATTCCGATAGGAATGGCCAATCTCTAATTGCCTTCATGATCTGTTGGGGGGTAATCCCGTGTTTTTTATTATATTTTGCTTGGATGTTCCTTCTCCGTTTGATTTCGGCGATTGCCCTTTTTATCGAAGAAGTTTCTTTATCGGCGTACATAATCACATGCCCCTCGGAGTTTCTCGCCGCTCGGCCCATAGTTTGGATTAAGGTCGTCTCGTTCCTTAAAAAACCCTCTTTATCGGCGTCGAGAATTGCGACCAGGGCGACTTCCGGCAAATCCAGCCCCTCCCTTAAAAGATTGATCCCGACGAGAACATCGTATTTGCCTTTTCTTAAGTCTTGTAAAATACTCGGCCTTTCCATGGTTTTAATTTCCGAGTGGAGATATTGTGTTTTGATTTTTTCTTCAATCAGATAGTCAGTCATAGCTTCAGCCAGCCTTTTAGTGAGAGTACAAACAAGGACTCTTTGATTTTTCGCCACTCTTCTTTTAATTTCTTCGGTCAGGTCTTTTACTTGGTTTTTTGTCGGACGAATTTCAATGGATGGCTCCAAGAGTCCGGTTGGCCTGATCAGTTGTTCTGCGATATTCTGTTTTTGGGTGTTCCGGATTTCATAAGGGCCCGGAGTAGCCGAAACAAAAATAGTTTGCCCCACCATTTTTTCGAATTCCTCGAATTTTAAAGGCCGGTTGTCTAAGGCCGAAGGCAGCCTGAAGCCGTATTCGATTAGATTTTCTTTTCTTGATCGATCGGTATTGTACATGGCGTGAAGCTGGGGTACAGTCATGTGCGATTCATCAATGATGGTTAAAAAATCCTTCGGGTAATAGTTTAATAGGGCGAAAGGAGGAGTGTCCGGTTTCCTGAATTCCAGATGGCTTGAGTAGTTTTCAATACCGTAACAATAGCCCGTTTCTTTAAGCATCTCCATGTCGTAATTCGTCCGCTGTTCCAGTCTTTGGGCTTCAAGCAGTTTTCCGTTCTTTTTTAATTCTTTTAATCGGTCTTGCAGCTCTGTTTTTATATTTTTAATAGCAAGGTCGATTTTTTCTTGAGGGGCTACCCAAAATTGCGCCGGAAAAAGACGCAATTGGTCAATTGGACAATTGGTCAATTGGACAATTTCTGCCATTTTATTTATTTTGTCATTAATAATTTCAACTTTGATATTTTTCTGTCCGGTTACTAAAGAAATCTCAACGGTGTCTCCCCTTATTCTAAAAGTGCCCGGCTTGAAATCAAAGTCGTTTCTTTGGTACTGAAGCGTGGTTAATTGAGTGATTAATTCTTTTCTGCTGATTTTTTGGCTCTGTTTTAGGGTTAAGGCAACCTGTTCGTAGGTTTGGGGAGAGCCGATATTATAAATACAGGAAACCGAAGCCACAATAATCACGTCTTTCCTGCTCACTAAGTCTTGGGCGGCGGCATGCCGAAGCCGGTCGATTTCCTGGTTGATCTTAGCGTCTTTCTCGATATAGGTGTCGGTCTGTGGGATATAAGCTTCGGGCTGGTAGTAGTCGTAGTATGAAACAAAGTAATGGACGGCGTTTTCTGGGAAAAACCCCTGGAACTCCTGATAAAGTTGGGCGGCTAAAGTTTTATTATGGGAAATGATTAAACAGGGTTTTTGCGTTTGTTCAATTACCTTGGCTATGGTGAAAGTTTTGCCCGAACCCGTCACGCCCAAAAGCACCTGATTTCTTACATTGTTTTTCAGGTTTTTTACCAACTGAGCTATTGCATTTGGTTGATCCCCCGTTGGCTCAAACTTAGAAACGAGTTTAAACATAACTTGTTAATTTTAAGTTAAATTTCCTCTTTTTTCAAGGATGGGTTAAAATTAATAAGCAATGAAAAGCTTAATTAAAAAATTCACGCCAGCTTTTTTACTCGGTTGGTATCATCTGAGCTTAGCTTTTTTGGGCGCTGTTTTATATGGTTTTCCTTCGAGGAAATTAAAAGTCATCGGAGTGACCGGCACCAACGGTAAAACAACCACGGTTAATTTTATCACCGCTGTTTTGGAAGAGGCGGGCTATAAAGTCGCTGCTTTGTCCGGCATTAAATTTAAAATTGTTGATAAGGAGTGGCCCAATCTTTTAAAGATGACCATGCCGGGCCGTTTTAAGATTCAAAAGTTTTTTCGGCAGGCCGTTACTGCCAAGTGCCAGTACGCTATTTTAGAAGTAACCTCAGAGGGCATTAAACAGCACCGTCATCGGTTTATTAATTTTGATACGGCGGTTTTTACTAATCTATCCCAAGAACACATTGAGGCTCATAAGGGCTTTGAAAATTATCGTAGGGAGAAGGCTAAGCTTTTTCGAGCCGCTAAAAACATTCACATTATCAATATCGATGACAAAAACGCCGATTACTTTCTGCAATTTCCGGCCAAAAGGAAAATAGGCTTCACGATATCGGGCAGTCGGACTCCCATCAATCTTGATGGGAGTCCGACTGCCATCATATCGGCCAAAGAGATTCAGCCGCTTAATTTAAAGTTGTTGGGCGAATTTAATAAATATAACGCCTTGGCGGCGATTGGCGTAGGGGTTTCACAAGGAGTAAGCTTGGATATCTGCCAGCGGGCCGTTGAAAAGGTGGAAGGAGTGCCGGGCAGGATGGAAGAGGTTATCTCCAGTCCGTTTAAAGTTTTTGTCGATTATGCTTTTACGCCTAATGCTTTGGAAAAAGTTTACCAAACACTGAAACCTCAAAATACTAGAATGATTTGCGTTTTAGGCGCTTGCGGCGGGGGAAGGGATAAATGGAAGCGTCCAGTCTTGGGGCAAATCGCCAATAAGTATTGTGACGAGGTTATTGTGACCAATGAAGATCCTTACGACGAGAATCCAATGGCGATTATCGATGAGGTCGCGGGCGGGGCGGGACACAAAGCCCAGAAAATCTTAGACAGGCGAGAGGCGATCAAAAAGTCTTTGGTGCTGGCCGGGCAAGGCGACACAGTGGTGATTACCGGCAAGGGCTGCGAGCCGTGGATAGTTGAAGCTCACGGCAAAAAAATTCCTTGGGATGATCGCCAAGTTGTCAAAGAGGAGTATAAAAAACGTTGACAATAAAGGAGAAGTCAGCCATAATACTAAATCATCATGGTAAACTCTTTAAGTAAGTTTATTCGAAAAGAAAAAGCCCGTATCCGTCGGGAGGTTTTAGACACGCAAGGCCAAGTGGAGGCTATTAATGAATTGTATAAAAAACACAAACCGTCAAAAGCAAATGACCATCCAGGAAATATACAACCTAGCGGTAAATAAAGGCATTGAGGCCGATTTTCGGGGGAGGGAGGGCGTGGAAAAGGCTCTCGCCAGGAAAAAAGATAAGTTTGCGAAATTATCCTCAGAGAAGAAAGAAGAATTCGATGAAGATTCTTTAGTAAATCCTTATTCCGATTCGAGAATTCTACATGTCGCTCAAAATAAAGAGATCAAAAGAGTTTTGGTCGGTATTTCTGTTGATACTGCCGAAATTTTATTAGCCAAAGAATTGGGCGGTATCGATTTGATTATTTCTCACCATCCTTTGGGAAAGGCCTTAGCTAATTTATCTGGCGTGATGGAGATGCAATGCGATATTTTAAATCTATATGGCGTGCCAATTAATATCGCCGAGGGTTTAATGAGAGAAAGAATTTCAGAGGTTGCTCAAGATGTTAATCCGGTTAACCATCAAAGGACGGTTGATGCGGCAAAGCTTTTAGGTTTTAATTTAATCTGTTTGCACAGCGTTTGCGACAACTTAGCCGCTAAGTTCCTAAAAGATAAAATTGAAAAAGAGCAACCGGAAAGGGTTGAGGATTTAATGCATTCTTTAAAAGAAATCCCCGAGTATAAAGAAGCAATAAAAATCGGAGCTGGTCCTAAGATTTTTGTCGGTTCTCCCGATAACCGTTGCGGTAAAATCGCTATTACGGAAATTACCGGCGGCACGGAAGGTTCGCCGAAACTCTACGAAAAAATGGCCCAAGTTGGCATTGGCACGATTGTTGGCATGCATATTTCGAAAGAGGGCAAAAAAGAAGCTGAAAACGCCAATCTTAATGTCGTTAT
>JBBTYF010000007.1:0-3138 GCA_038061935.1 Patescibacteria group bacterium
AATCCAGAGTCCTGAAGTGACTTATAGAGATCATTGTTGCCCTCAACAAAACCGAGTAAAAGTACGTCGTAGCTTCCAAGCCGCACCTCCAATCAATTCTTATCTCTTATTACCTTATCCCGGTATCAATATCAATATTCAATTAGTTCAGCGAGATTGAAAGAGGTTCGGCCTCTTTCATTTTAACCTTGGCCTAAATTTTGATTATTTTAAGATAATCGATTCCAGCTCTTGTAAATCGTGGGCTACAAAATCGGGGTTTGCCGCCTTGAGCTTATCCTCATTATTGAAACCCCATGTCACAGCCAAAGTTTGAATACCGGCGCTTTTCCCAGATTCGATCTCGTGAACGGTGTCGCCCACAAAAACAGTTTCTGCCGGCTCAAAACCGTTCCTTTGGAGGGTTTCTTTAATATTTACCGCCTTGTCGTGCACATCGCTGTTGATCTCGCTGAATATCTCTTGCAAGCCGAATTCTTCGATATCCGACAAGATGGTATCTCTAAAATTAGAACTGATGATAATCATCTTAACTCCGGCCGCTTTAAACTTCTGTATAGTACCCCTAACTTGAGGAAAGGGCTGAATGGGATATTGAGCAAGCGTGGCCGTATAGGTGGCCCTGTAGAGAACCATCTCCTCTGCCATGTTCTTCATATCATCGCCCACAGTAAACATGCCATATTTCTTATAAAAATTCATATACGGCTGCTCCCACTCCCGTTTAAACTCCTCGAGGGATATTTCCTTGGCGCCCAAGCTCTTGAACATCACCATAATCGACCTATAGACTGTTATCAGATCGTCGCTGATTACCCCCGACCAATCGAAAATAACGTTTTTTATCATATTCTTATTCTACCAAAGAATCGCAATTTAGATAACCGCTAAGATATCTTGAATAAATTAATGTTTAAGATATGATAAAATTACTGAATCGGAATGGAGGCGCAGATGTACGGATTTAGACACGAAGATGGAGAAGAGGCTATGGAGTTCTTTGATAATCCTAATTTTGTACATTTTGTCGGCCCCTTGATAAGGCCCGGGGTAAGGCTCTGTTTCATAAAGCTCGAATATGGACATTTCCCGCCCGGAACCAGGTTTCATGAGGAATTCTTCCTGCGGCTGACAGACTGGGATGGTGTCCGTTGGGGAATTGCCAGCATTCCTAGAAAAAAGTGGGAATTGGTAGACCCAATTCTCTCTAAAGTAGGTTTAATAATCACCGGGGATATCCCACGCATTATAATAGGCGGGGTATTAAAGGTATTACCGTTTGAGGGTGAGGGTATTTTCTCGCTCGAAAATACCCTTGACCATCCGGTGCACGAAAGCAGTCCGGATGAATACGCCGCGATGCTGGAAGCGGAGACTCGGGAAATAGAAAGAATTATCTCCCAAAGACCCAATTAAAGCTTAGTCGGCTAAGTTAAAGAGCAGAAGTCATTCTGCTCTTTTGTTTTCTAAAAATGGGGTTAAGCCTTGGATAATTTAGTTTTAAACAGTTTTCTTATCGCCCTTTCCGTCGCTTTCTCGCTCCCATGGAATTCTTTGAAAAATTCAAGCATGAGTCGCCGGGAAGCAAAAGGAGAAATACGGTCAACGATCGCAATACGGCAAAACGTCTGTTTTAAAATTACTTCTCCGCCGTCTTTGAGGCAAAGCAAATAGTATAACTGATTGCCATTCTCGCCCCAAACAAGATTGTATAAACGCGAACCCTTTGGCGGGTACCAATCAGAAGATATGTTTTTTATTTTTAAAACACCGCCCAGTTTCTCCATCTCCTTGCTTATCGAGAAAATCGGATAATCAAAACGCAAAGGGCCGATACAATCTTCTTTCCGCCAAAAGCTTTTGTCCAAAATCTTCTTATAGGCCGTGGCTTCCACCGCCCCTGTCACCCCTTTTAATAGGTTGTAAAAGTACGTCGTAGCTTCCAAGCCGCACCTCCAATCAATTCTTATCTCTTATTACCTTATCCCGGTATCAATATCAATATTCAATTAGTTCAGCGAGATTGAAAGAGGTTCGGCCTCTTTCATTTTAACCTTGGCCTAAATTTTGATTATTTTAGATTTCACTTTCTTGATTTCGGCTGATTTCTCTAATGGTTTTCCCATTAGATGTCGGCAATTTGCCGCATTAATTCATCGGTTAGGGCGCGTTTAAAATCGGCGATAATCGCTTGCTGGCCGATCGGAAGAAGCGCGCCAAGCTCGCCGCGAAAATCTTTTTCACCGGCCCATTGCAAAATTTCATTTTTCATTTCGGCTAATCGTCTTTTTTGCTCTACGGTTATCATCCCTCTGCGCAACATAAAATACAAATCATAAAAATCCCTTTCCTTTTTACGCTGAGGCAGGGCTGAAAAAATCTTTTCTTCAACAATTTCCTCTTTGGGTAAATGCAAAATCGTGTATGTGGGGACAAAATCCGAAGCAATGCTGTCCGCCTCCGGCATCGCTTTTCTGCCATTTCTTGAGGAAATATTGATTTCTACGCTGACAGGGGGGTATTCTCCTACCTCAATGGTGGCAACACCAAAATACCCGCCGCTTGTCGGGCGGGCTTCCTTTAACTCAACTTTCGCTCCGGCTTGCCCAATTTTAGCTAAAACATCAATAAATAAATTTTCGGTAAATTCTTTAATAGACCTCTCCGCAACGCCAAATAGAGAAAAATCCAGATCTTCGGAAAATCGGGGACTGCCGTAAATGATGCGCAGCGCCGTTCCACCCTTAAAAAGCATCTTCTCGGCGCCGGAAAGTTTATATAATTCCGAAAGAAAAAGATGCTGGAAATATTCCCGCACGATATTGGGAAATTCGCTGGTTTGATATTTACGCGCTAAAACGTTTAATGCTTCTTTGGCAATCATTAAAGTGATGTTTTAATAATACTGATTAATTTATTATTCTTAAAAAGTTCGGCATAGCGCAATGCTTTCGTTTTATTAATTTTATCTTTGCGAAATCGGGAAAGCGGCTTTTGGCCCTCAAACAATCTAAAGTACTGCGCATCAACGAAAGCTTTTTCCGCATCGGCGATTAAAAAATTAATCCCGTTTTGTTTTGCCGACTCATATCCTGTAAACGCCTGTTTTTTCGCGCGCCGAAAAATAAAAACCTTTCC
>JBBTYF010000008.1:0-4401 GCA_038061935.1 Patescibacteria group bacterium
AGGGAGATGGCAGTATTAGTTTTTCTGGGAGAATGACGGAGTTAAGTTATATTTCTATTAGCGAGGATTTGATAAAGTTTTTACAAATAATTCTATTGCGATTCGGCATCGCTTCGGCAAAACGATATGATAAATGGCGCAGAACCCACAAGCTCTATATAAGAGGACTGGGCAATTACAACACGTTTAAAAATGAGATCGGTTTTGTTTGTAATTTTAAAAGAGAAAAATTAAACAAAAGCATCGAACGGCTTATCAAGGATTGCTCGCAAACTGATTTTGTACCATATTTGGCGGAAGCGGTGAGGTCTTCTTTGGGTGGCGATTACGGAACTAAAGAATTTGCCCTAAAACACAATTTTGACAGATATCCGAATATGGAAAAAAACTACGGTCAGGTTTTGGCGGCGGTAAAACCGGAATTAAAAATCTGTATGAAAACGGCATTTGAAGATCTTTTGTCGAATAATTATTTGTTTGACCCGATTAAAAAAATAGAATTTTGCAAGAAAGAACGTGTTTATTCTTTGAGGGTGGATAGTAATTGTCATTCTTTTATTGGCAATGGTTTCATAAATCACAACACCGAATGTCGGATGTCTAAGGTGGGAGAGGAGATGTTGCGGGATATTGATAAAGATACCGTCAATTTCACCGATAACTATGATTCCAGCAGAAAAGAACCGATGGTTTTGCCCTCGCCCGTGCCACAGCTTCTTTTGAACGGCTCTTTGGGAATCGCCGTCGGCATGGCGACGAATATCCCGCCGCATAATCTGACTGAGGTGGTGGACGCTTCTATATATCTTCTGGATCATCCTAAAGCTGATACCGAGGATTTATTTAAATTCGTGCAAGGGCCTGATTTTCCGACTGGCGGCAACATTTATAATACTAAAGAAATCCTCGAAGCTTATTCTTTGGGCAAGGGCGCAATCGTGACCCGGGGCAAAATTGATGTGCAAGAAAGTGAAAAATCCGGGAGATCGCAAATCATCATCACCGAAATTCCTTATCAAGTTGTAAAATCAAGTTTAATTGAACAGTTGGCGCTTTTGGTGCAGGAAAAGAAAATCGACGGCATCAAGGACATTCGCGACGAATCAGACCGCGAGGGCTTGAGAATCGTGATTGATCTCGCCAAAGATGCTTATCCCCAAAAAGTTCTCAACCGTCTTTATAAATTCAGCGATTTGCAGAAAACTTTTCATTTGAACATGCTGGCACTCGTTGACGGCATCCAGCCGAGAGTTTTGTCGTTGGCTGAAGTTTTAAGCTATTATCTATTGCACCGCCAGGACGTGATAACCAGGCGCCTTACTTTTGATTTAATGAAAGCCAAAGAAAGGGCCCATATTTTGGAGGGCTTGCACAAGTGCTTAGCCAATATTGATCTTGTTATTAAGATCATCAAAGCTTCAGCAAGCAGAGAAGAAGCCATGAAAGGTTTGATGACGCGCTTCAAGTTGAGCGAAATCCAGGCCAATGCCATTTTGGAAACGAAACTTGCGGCTTTGGCGAAACTGGAACGCCAGAAGATAGAAGATGAATTGAAAGAATTGATGGCTCTCATTAAAGAATTGAACGTTACTTTGAAAGATCCGGAAAAAATCAAAGAAGTCGTGAAAAAGGAATTAAAAGAGGCCAAAGATACTTTCGGCGACGAAAGAAAGACGAAAGTGCACGCGCAGAAGATCGGCGAAATCGCCGAAGAGGATTTAATTCCGCAGGAAGAAACGATTATTACTTTAACTCAGGGAGGATATATTAAAAGAATTAATCCTTCGCAGTATAAGAATCAAAATAGGGGAGGCAAGGGCATGGTGGGCATGAAAACTTTGGGGGATGATGTGGTAGAGCACTTCTTGGTTGCCATGACTCATGACTCACTTCTCTTTTTTACTGATACAGGCAAGGTTTTCCGCACGCAAGTGTACGAAATCCCTGAAGGACAAAGAGTGGCCAAGGGGAGAGGGCTTTTAAACTTCTTGGAATTATCGGCCGAAGAAAAGATTCTTTCTTTAAATTCTTTGGGCAATGAAGATAAAGAAGCCGGCATGAAGTATTTGGTCATGGTGACCAAGAACGGCATCATTAAAAAGACGCCGCTTGAAGATTTTGACAATGTCCGTAAGTCAGGGCTTATTGCGATTTCTCTTAAGAAAGGCGATTCATTAAAGAGCGTCCGTAAGACAACCGGCGAGAATGAACTCGTGATTGTCACCAAGCTCGGCCAGTCCATCCATTTCAAAGAAAAAGACATCCGGCCCATGGGACGCACGGCTGCGGGCATTCGAGGTATTAGGTTAGGCAAAGGAGATGAAGTGATCGCCATGGATATGGTCAGTCCCGATAAACAGAATTTATTATTGGTGGTTTCAGAAAACGGTTACGGCAAAAGAACCGATTTGAAAGAATACAAAGTTCAGGGCAGGGGAGGCTCGGGCATTAAAACCGCCCAAGTGACTGCAAAGACGGGAGAATTAGTCTATTCCATGATTTTGAAAGGCGACGAAGAAGACCTTATTGTGATTTCCAAGAAGGGCCAGGTTATCAGAACTCCCGTCAATACCATCGCCAAGATCAGCCGCGCCACGCAAGGAGTTCGAATCATGCGGCTTGACCCTGGGGATAAAGTGGCTTCCGCCGCTTGTATTTAATCGGATATCTTTGGTAGAATAGAAATATGAAGAAGATCGTTAGTCAAATATTTTTAATCGGAGCTTTTCTTGCGGGTTCGGTTTCCTCGGTCTTTGCCGCTACTTGTCCTGCAGGACAAATTTGCAACCCGTTAAGGTACGGCAACTTAGAAGGCCTGATTGACGCTATCATTAGTTTTCTGATTACTGTTGGTATACCGATTGCCACAATTATGTTCGTGATTGCCGGTATCGTCTTTGTCACCTCAGCTGGCGACCCAAGGAAAGCGAAAACAGCAAAAGATATTATGATTTATACGTCTGTGGGACTGGCGGTGATTTTACTTGCTTCGGGACTGTCTAAAGTGTTACAATCATTATTAGGAGGGGAATAATTATAAAAAAGAAAGGTCGAGCTTGTTCTAAAATAAAATAAAATAAATAAAATGAAAAAAATATTATCAACACTAGTTTTAATCAGTTTATTGGTGGTGCCGGCGGTTAGCTTGGCTGTAGCAGAAGAAGGCCCGAATACAATACCGGATCCGGGCATTACTACCGTGGGTGGTCTTAGGGATTTGTTACAGACGATTAGTAACTGGATTTTTACAGGACTACTTATCTTAGCCGGTATTTTTCTGGTGATAGCCGGTTATTTCTTTGTGACTGCCAGCGGTGATGCAGCGAAAATAAAGACGGCGAGGCAAATGGTGATTAACGCTTTGATCGGAGTGGCAATCGGTTTATCGGCCAAGGGCTTAATAGAAATTATCGGAGACCTTGTCGGCACTCCGGTTCCATAAGGTTTATTGTTTCGTATTTTACGTAGTCGATTATCCCCGAGGGCTTGACTTCCTCGGGGATTTTTGTTATAGTATGATATTCGGAAAATAACCGAAAATAAAAGGAGGTCTTTAATAAATGAAAGAATGGTTAATGGCTGTTGGGGTTTTCTTCTCGAATTGGTGGAAGGTTATTTTGTTTTATTTAGTGGTTGCGATTATTTGCGTCGGTGTGTTTTTCTGGGGGTTTGCGTGGGGCCACGGAAACGGTTATGCGCGGGGGATTAAGGTTAAGCCGGCCGTGGTAGCCGTAGTCTCACCTCAAACTCCGACACCAACGCTGGTCCCAACTCCGATTCCAGTCACAACCCCGATACCGACGCCTACTCCGGCACTAACTCCGGCACCAGCACCGACACCAGCACCAACGCCAACCTTAGCACCAACTTCAACACCGACCTCAAACCAGACGCCGAAACAAACGACGCCAGAGTTGCTCGTTGGGGTTAAGGAATTTAAGACAAGTATATATCGATATTCTGATGGTTGGTGCCTTAATATCCTTAACAGCTATTTGACCATTGATAATACGGTCGGACCGCTTACTCGCTACACCAGTGTTACGATGAAGTGGGAGGGTAATTTTCTAGTGCCCGTTAGTGGAAAGTATAAATTTGATTCTTCCTCTAACGGAACAGAATTGTATGTTGACGGGAAATTTGTTACGGGCCCTGTGAATTTAAAAATTGGTTCACATGAAATCAGGGCAGAAACATTCTTGCCAGATCAGTCTGTCCGCTTGATGTGGCAAAAAATTGAGTAAGTTAGTTTTTTTAGTAAGACTGGCACCATTGGTTGCCAGTCTTTTCTTTTGGCGCTAAAATTAAAACGCGCCCAAGTGGCGGAATTGGTATACGCGCCAGCCTTAGGAGCTGGTGGAGCAATCCTTGAGAGTTCGAGTCTCTCCTTGGGCACAAACA
>JBBTYF010000009.1:0-2341 GCA_038061935.1 Patescibacteria group bacterium
TCTATCAATTCCGGCAAAACAAGCTCTCGAGAATAACACCAAGGGCATCTGAAATTGCAGGCACAAAGAAAAACCGTGCAGGCTAAGCGGCCCGGAAAGTCGATGAGAGTTGATCTTTGTAATCCGCCGATGATCATTTTACTTGAGCAAACTCGGGGATGTTCAACACTTTGCGGTCTTTGAATTCTTCCTGTTTGCCCTTATTCCATTGTTGCACTAAACGGAGGTACCCGACAATCCTGGAATAAACCTCGCAAGGTTGTTTGACAACGCATTGCGGGCATTCAAAATGCTCGCCCGCCAAGTATCCGTGGGTTGGGCAAATTGAAAAAGTCGGGGTAAGCGTGACATAAGGCAAGCGAAAAGTCTCAAAAATCTTCTTGATTAAAGATTTAACCGTCCGGATGTCAGAGATCTGCTCGCCCAAGAAAAGATGGACGACGGTGCCTCCGGTAAATTTAGTTTGCAGATCGTCCTGAAGTTTTAAGACCTCAAACATGTCATCAGTGTAATTAACCGGCAGATGAATGGAGTTTGTATAATAGGGTTCCGCGGCGCCGGCGGTAATAATATCGGGATATTTTTCTCTGTCTTTTTTAGCCAGCCTGTAAGCCGTGGATTCGGCCGGAGTGGCTTCCAAATTATAAAGATTGTCGGTTTCGTTCTGATATTCGACTAACTTATCTCTCATGAAGTCCAAAACCTCGCCGGCAAACTTTCTCCCCTTGCCAGAGCCTGTATTTTCACCCATGAAATTCTGCAAAGCTTCATTCATGCCGACAAGCCCGATCGTCGAGAAGTGATTCCCCCAATAATTGTTCCTCATCTGCTTGATATTAGAAAGATAATGCTTGGAATAAGGATAAAGGCCCTTTTCCATAAAATTCTCCAACGCTTTCCTTTTAATTTCCAACGACTCTTTGGCGATATCCATAATTTTACCCAGCCGATCAAAAAATTCTTTTTTGGTTTTTGAAAGATAGCCGATCCGAGGCATGTTAATGGTCACCACGCCAATGCTGCCCGTTAAGGGCTGTGAACCGAAAAGCCCGCCGCCTCTTTTGTAAAGCTCGCGGTTATCGAGTTTCAACCGGCAACACATGCTCCGGGTATCTTCCGGCTTCATGTCTGAATTAATAAAGTTGCTGAAATAATTAATGCCGTATTTCGCGGTTGCTTCCCACATGGGGTCAAGATTTTTATCTTCCCAATCGAAATCTTTAGTGATATTGACCGTCGGAATGGGAAAAGTGAAAGGCCGGCCCTTGGCGTCCCCCTCCATTAATACTTCGTAAAAAGCGCGGTTCATTACATTCATTTCATCTTGGAACTCGCCATAGGTTTCTTTTTGAGGCAGGCCGCCGATAATAATAGGTTGATTGGCTAAGGCCAAAGAAGGTTTAATGTCAACCGTAAGATTGGTAAAAGGATTTTGGAAACCAACTCTCGTGGGAATAGAACAATTAAATAAAAACTCTTGCATGCATTGCTTAACCTGGCTGTAGTTAAGGTTGTCGTATCTGATAAACGGGGCTAAAAGCGTATCGAAAGAAGACACGGCTTGAGCGCCGGCCGATTCTCCTTGTAAAGTATAAAAGAAGTTAACGAGTTGCCCTAAAGCGGTTCGTAAATGTTTGGCCGGCTTTGATTCCATTTTTCCCCTCACGCCGCCAAAACCTCTTAAGAGCAAATCGTAAAGATCCCAGCCGCAGCAGTAACTTGCCAAGGTATCTAAATTATGAATATGGAAATCGCCTGATTCAGAGGCCTCCCTAACCTCTTTGGGATAAACCCTGTTTAACCAATATTTTTTCGTTAAAGCGGATACGCCGTAATGGTTCAGCCCCTGCAAAGAATAAGCCATGTTGGCGTTCTCGTAAACCTGCCAATCCAATTCCTTAATATACTTATCAACCATTTCCAAAGAATCGTCGATACCGCCGGACGCCTCCCTGATTTTTCTGCGCTGTTCGCGGTAAATAATATAAGCCCGGGCTGTTTCAACTTGATTTTCTAAGATTAAAACCTCTTCAACGATGTCTTGGATTTGTTCGACATTAGGAATTTCATCGGTTTTGAACCTACGATTTATTAACTCAACCACTTTATCTGAAAGACTCTGCGATTTGTCGCCATTACCCTGCTTGGTCGCCGTTAAAGCCTTCAAAATGACATTAGTAATTTTCTGCTGATCAAAATCAGCGATCGTTTTGTCTCTTTTTTGAATTTTCTTGATTCTGTTTTCCATGTAGAGATGAAAAAATCTCTTCTTAAAAGAGATATTCGTAATAATGATTACTCCATTTTACCTTGCCCGTAAAATGCGGTCAAACCCTGTCAA
>JBBTYF010000009.1:2441-5517 GCA_038061935.1 Patescibacteria group bacterium
CCGGTGGCAATAATTGTTATTTTTATTTCGTCTGGCTGCAATTTTTTGTCGTGCACCGCTCCGAAAATAACTCGAGCCCGGGGATCGGCGTCTTTAGTGATAATATTGGCCGCTTCGTTGATTTCGGTCAGGCTTAAGTCGTCGCCGCCCGAAACATTAAATAAAATTCCTCTGGCTCCGGCAAGGGAAGCGTCCAAAAATGGCGAGCGCATGGCCAAATTGACCGCTGTTTCAACTTTTCTTTCGCCTTTAGCGACCCCTTGCCCGAAAAACGCCGCGCCGGAATTTTTCATAATTGTTTTGACATCGGCGAAATCAACATTGATGATGCCGGAGAATAAAATCAAATCAGTAATGCTTTGCACCGCCTGACGCAAGATCTCATCACAAGCCCAAAATGCGGCGCTTAGGGTTATTTTTTTATCGCCCTGTAAAAGCACCTTATCGTTGGGAATGACTAAAAGCGTATCTACTTTATCTTTAAGAGCTTCCAAGCCGGTTTTAGCCAATTGGTTGCGGTAAGCTCCCTCAAAAGAAAAAGGCATGGTGGCGACAGCGACGACAAGCGCTCCCAGGCTTTTCGCAATTTCCGCCACCACCGGCGCCGCGCCCGTGCCCGTGCCTCCGCCCAAACCGCAAGCAATAAAAACCATGTCGGTTCCTTGTAAAAGACGGGTGATTTCTTCCTTACTCTCTAAGGCGCCTAATCGGCCGATCTCAGGATTCATGCCAGCTCCCAATCCTTGAGTTAAAACTTTTCCGATGCGTATTTTTTGGTGAGCTTTAATTTTTTGTAAATCCTGGGCATCGCAATTGATCGCCGCCAATTCCACGCCCTGAATTTGGCAATTTGACATGCGCGAAATGGCGTTGCCGCCCGCTCCCCCGATGCCGATAACCATTATCTTAGTCTTATGGAATCGATAATTACTTGATTTCATGATGTTCTAAAAACATTTAATGTCTTTTTGATTTTAGATAATATTCCCTTATGAATAGACGGGGCTAAGCCTCCACCGTCGTACCCAATCAAAACCAAGCCGCAAACCGCGCTTAATGACGGGTCTCTTTCTAACCCTTCTAAGTTTTGCGGAAACCCAATTCGAACCGGCAATTTTAATTCTTTCTTGGCAAATTCGGCGATTCTGGAAAGCTTCGCGCCTCCGCCGGTTAAAACGACTCCGGCCGGCAACGAACACTGAGGCGAAATTTTTTTCAGCTCCTGACGGACTAAATCAAAGATCTCGCCCACCCTAGCTTCAACGATGCTCACCAGCGCTTTCTGCGAAAAAACGAGGCTTTCCCCATTTTCTGTTTCAATTTTTTCTTTCTTGCCGCCGCCCTTGTAAATACACGTACCGAATTCTTTTTTAATTTGCTCCGCCAGCTCAACGTCGATTTTAAGCCCCACAGCCAAATCGTTGGTAATATGACCAGAGCCCACCGGAAAAACAGAAGCGTGTACCAAATCGCCTTCCTGGTAAACAATAAAATCGGTTGTGCCTGAACCGATATCAATCAAGCACACTCCCAACTCTTTTTGTTGGGGAGTTAAAACGGCCCGGGAACTTGCCATGGCGGAAATTACAATATCTGAAATCTGCAAATCGGCGCCCAAAACCGCCGATGTCAAATTGCTCTTATATGGAGAAAAAGCGCAAAGAGCCACTACTTCAGCTTCCAATCTCACTCCCTCCATCTCGCACGGATTTTTGATTTTGCCGTGGCCGTCAATCACAAATTCCTTGGAAAATGTTTCCATAATTTCGTTATTAGAGGGGACAGGAAACACTTTGGCGGCTTGAACAGCCCGGTTAACGTCTTCTTCAGAGATTCTTCTGTCAGCCCGGGACACAATAACCGTCCCGCGCGATAAGGTGGAAAAAATATGGCTGCCGCCGATATTAACGTAGATGTCTTTAATTTTTTGGCCCGTATTTTCCTGAAGTTGATTAATAATTTGAGTGATTCCTTGTGAAACATTATCGACATTAAATACCACACCCCTTCTTACTCCGAAAGACGGCCCCTCGGCAAAGCCCAAAACTTCCAGAGTTGGTGAATTGCTTTTTTTAGCAACACTCAAGGCTTTGATGGAATGCGTTCCAATATCGAGGCCGGTGATAATACGATTTTTAGCCATTTTTTTGTTTCTTCTCCATTTGTTTATGGGTATACCCTAAAATATGTAAAATTCCGTGAACAAGAACGAAGTCTATTTTGCCTTTAATTTGTTGCGGACAAAGGACTACCTCTCCGCTTTCCCCGTAATTAAAAGATAAAACATCAGTTGGCTTGTCTTTCTGGCGGTATTTTTTATTCAACTTTTGTATTTCCCCCGGACTGACGATGGCAATAGACAAATCTTTGTCGCTTTTTTCTGCCGCCAGTACGTTTCTTGCAACTTTTTTTAGAAATCTTTCGTTAATCTTTGACCTAGTTAGGTTATTTACCTCAATCATGCTTATGACTATTTTTGGCCAATCAATAATTCTTTAACCACCTTAGAAATCAGGCTGCCGTCGGCCTTGCCCTTGATCTTGGGCATCAATTCTGCCATCACCCTGCCCATGTCTTTTTGCTCTTTTGCGCCTACTTTGGCAATCGCTTCTTTAACTAATTTTCTGAGGTCGGCTTCCGACATTTGCTCCGGCAGATATTTTTGCAAAAATTCCATTTCTTTTTTTTCTTTGTCGGCCATTTCCTGCTTCCCGCCTTTTCCAAAAAGCTCGATAGATTCTCTTCTTTTTTTGATCTCCGAAGAAATAACACTGATGATTTCTTCGTCGGTAAGCTTGCTTTCTTTTTCCAAATCTTCGACTGAGGCCTTCGGTTTCTCTTTCCAAATCTTTGTCCTCTTTTCAGTCTCTTTATTGTTAATCGCCGATAAAAGTAAACGCAAAACCGAGGACCTTAATTCCTCTTTCCCTTTAACCGACTCAGTTAAATCGTTTTGGACCTGCTGTTTTAGAGCCATACTCTAATTTACCTAATTTTTTCAACTTTTGGTACTCTTTTCTCACTTCTTCTCGGCGCAAAGCCGCTCTCTTTTGAGCGCCCTGGCTCTTCTCCTTCT
>JBBTYF010000010.1:0-3872 GCA_038061935.1 Patescibacteria group bacterium
GCCGCCTGATAGCCGGCGCTGACCGCCTTGACCATAATTCTTAAGGCCACCTCGGTTTTGCCGAAGCCCACGTCTCCACAGACAATTCTGTCTAAAGGGACCTGGGAAGTTTCCAGGTCTTTTTTAATGTCTTCGATGGCCTGAATTTGGTCGGGCGTTTCAGCGTAAGGAAAAGTATTGGTCAGTTGAGCATCAATCTCGGTGTCAGGCAAATAATAGGGGCGCATGGCAATCTCTCTTCTGGCATAAATTTCTAAAAGCTCCTTGGCCATTTTTTCAGTTTCTTCTTTGACCCTTCTTTTCGTTCTTTCCCAGAGTTGCGAGCTTAATCTTGAAATTAAAGGATCTTGGAAGCCGATGTATCTCGAAAGCTTTCTTTCAAGCCCTAAGGGCACGTATAATTTATCGCCCTGCGCATATTCCAAAACATAATAGGGAGTCGGATTCCCCTCATTAATGAGGGGAGTCCGACTCCCCTCAAATCGTCCGACGCCATGATCAAGGTGCACTAAATAGTCGCCGGGCTTCAATCCTTTCAAGTCAGAAAACAGTTTTTGTCTTTTCAGTTTCTTTTTTATTCTTTCCCTGGCCTCTTGTTCGTCAGTGACGGCGATAGGCAATTGTTCAATGTTTTCGATTTGGTTGTTGTCAAAATCGACTCGGAAAGCGTTGATTGAATTGATCGGGAAAATATCAATTGTGCCGCCTTGGCGCGAAAATTCGCCAGGCTCCGATATGGTTTGGACTTTTTCATAGCCCATCTCGTCGATTTTCCTTAAAACCTCCGAGAAGTTCATTTCGCGGCTTCGCTGGAAAAGCAAGGTATTGTCTTCAAAAAACGATTGTGATTTTCTGGCCTCGAGAATTTTTGTTAGATTCTCAGTAAACCACAAATTACCCCTTTCCAGAAAATAGGGGGTGACGCCGGCGATTAAAATCCGATCAAAAGGCGCTATCTTGGATTGTTTGGATTGTTCTTTCAATAACCTCTTTTATAGTTTTTTCTTCCGCTTTTGTAAAGTTTTGCAAAACAAACTTCTCGACAGTTTTCGGCTTGCCGGTTTTTGGGCAGATGCCGATCCGGACGCGGTGGAAATCTTTAGTCTCCAGTTTCTTGATAATTGATTCCACGCCTTTATGTCCGGCTGAACCCCGATTCTTAGAAATTTTGAATTCACCCAGCGGCAAATCAATATCGTCATGGATAACCCACAAGTCCGTTGGTTTTATCTTATAAAAGCTAACCGCTTCAATGACCGCATCCCCGGATTTGTTCATAAAAGTTTGGGGCTTTAACAACACAACATCGCTTGGCTTGTCTTTGGCCAATTCATTAATCACCCGGAAGCCGATGTTGTGCCGAGTTTTCTCGTATTCTTTTCCCGGATTGCCCAATCCCGTAATTAAAATCATATTTGATTTATTATATCATCCTGCTATAATAGTAAAAGTTATGAATAAACTCTTTCTTTATATTTGGGAGGTTTTGAAGATCGTCATCGTCGCTTTATTAATCGTGGTGCCGATCCGTTATTTCGTCTTCCAGCCGTTTTTTGTCAGGGGACAATCAATGGAACCCAATTTTTATAACGGCGACTATTTGATCGTCGACGAGCTCTCTTATCAGTTCCGCGCGCCTCAACGGGGCGAGGTCGTGGTTTTTAAATATCCCAACGACAACACCCAGCGCTATATCAAAAGGATCGTCGGATTGCCCGGGGAAACTATTGCGATCAATTCCGGGAAAGTTTACGTTTATAAAGACAATGTGCCCGTGGCTTTAGAGGAATTAATCTATCTTTCTCAAAATACCCAAACGCAGGGGAGCGTTAAGATAACTTTGGACAAAAACGAATATTTTGTTTTAGGAGATAATCGTTCGGTTTCCGCCGATTCCCGGGCTTGGGGCACTTTGCCTGAAAAGGATCTGATCGGCCGGGTAATTTTTAGAGCGTGGCCGCTGAGCGCCTTAGCTCAAGTTGAAGCGCCTGTTTACTAATTTTTAAAATTATTTTATGGCGACAAAAATAAAACTCCAGGCTCCTACCGGGATGCACGATATTTTGCCCGAGGACCAGCCCTTGTATCGCAAGGTTTATGCGGTGGCAAACTCTGTCGCTCAGTTTTACGGTTTTAATAAAATTGATACGCCCATTGTCGAAGACGCCGAGCTTTTTTCAAAAGGCATCGGGTTGGGCACGGATATTGTGGAAAAAGAGATGTACGCTTTTCGCACCAAGGGAGGTGATTTTTTGGCCTTGCGCCCCGAGTTTACCGCAGGTATGGCGAGAGCTTATATCGAACACGGCATGGTTAATCTCCCTCAGCCCCAGAAGTTTTATTCTTACGGGCCTTTGTTCCGCATGGAAAGGCCCCAGGCCGGACGTTACCGCCAATTTAACCAAATCGATCTCGAAGTTTTCGGCGAGCAGGATTCGGTCATTGACGCCCAGATCATTCAGATTTTTTATAATATTTTAAGAGAGTTGAAATTTAAAAATTTAATCGTTGAGGTTAACAGCATCGGCGATAGAAACTGCCGCCCTTATTACAAGAAATTGCTCGTTAATTATTTTCGTTCGCGGGAAAGCTCGCTTTGCGCTGATTGCCGACGGAGGCTGCGCTACAACCCATTAAGAATCCTTGATTGCAAGGAAGAGAAATGCCAGCCGGTAAAAGCTCAAGCTCCTCAACTCGTTGATCATCTTTGCGACCCGTGCAAGACCCATTTCAAAGAGGTCCTCGAATTTTTAGACGAGGTGGAAATACCCTACAGGCTCAATCCCTATCTGGTGAGGGGGCTGGATTATTATACCAAGACCGTTTTTGAAATTTATGAAGATTCGGAAGACGGCCAAAGGCTGGGAGCTTTGGTCGGAGGCGGCAGATTTGATACGTTGGTTAAAATGCTGGGCGGCAGAGATACGCCGGCTTGCGGAGGAGCGGCCGGAGTCGAAAGAATCATCGCCAGCCTAAAAGAAAAAATAAAGCAAGAAGGCGTAGCGCCCGTTTCTGCGCAGAAAGTTTTCTTGGCTCAATTAAGCGATTTGGGCAAAAGAAAAAGCTTGAAACTTTTTGAAGAATTTAGAAAGGCCAAGATTCAGATAGCGGAATCTTTCGGCAAGGATTCTTTAAAAACCCAATTACGCTTGGCTGACAAAATTGGCGCTGATTACGCTCTTATCCTTGGACAAAAAGAAGCTTTGGAAGACGCGATTATTATCAGAGATATGAAAACCGGCGGGCAGGAAACGGTCAAGCTCGATAAGGTGGTCAAGGAAATGGAGAAGCGCCTTAAAAAGTAAGAACCTGGCTTCGCCAGAACCTTGATTTTTCATTAACATTCAAAATTAATATGACCGACTGTCTATTTTGTAAAATCGTCAATAAAGAGGTGCCGGCGGATGTTGTTTATGAGAATAATGATTTTTTAGCCATCAAAGACATCAAGCCCGAGGCTCCAGTTCATTTGCTGATCATCACCAAGAAACACATTCAGTCAGTTGACCATTTGGCAAAAGATGATAAAGAATTAATAGGGGAGATGATACTTACAGCCCAACAGGTTGCCCGAGACCAAGGAGTGAGCGAGAGAGGCTATAAACTTACTTTCAATGTGGGCAGGGGCGGCGGCCAGCTCATCCCGCATCTCCACTTACATTTATTAGGCGGCTGGAAATAAAATAAATTAAAAATACTATGCATTTAGAAGTTACAAAACAAGACAGGGAAACATCGCAAAGTTTGGTGCGAAGGTTTGGCCGGAGAGTCCAGCAGAGCGGTCTTTTGGTGAGAGCGAGAAAGTTAAGGTTCAGGAAGAAGGAGAAGAGCCAGGGCGCTCAAAAGAGAGCGGCTTTGCGCCGAGAAGAAGT
>JBBTYF010000011.1:0-4420 GCA_038061935.1 Patescibacteria group bacterium
AGGGGAAGGCCCATTAATCTCCAAAAGAACAAAAAAGATATTGACCGGGCGGTGAAGGGTGATGAGGCCGGCGTGCTTTATGAGGGCGATGTCAAAATTGAACAGGGCGATGTGCTGCAATTTTATCTTGAAGAAAAAAAGAAAGTAGATCTTGATTTTTAATCCCATGGAAAGAATCCCTCAAGTTAATCAGTTGATCAAGAAAGAGCTCGGTCAAATTCTTCTTAGAGAGGGTGACTTTTCTAAGAATGTTTTAGTGACCATCACGAGAGTGGAAACTTCCCGAAACTTAATTGATGCCAGCGTCTATGTCTCGGTATTGCCCGAGAATCAATCTCAGGGAATTTTAGAAACCCTAAACCGGAGGATTTTCCACTTTCAACAATTATTGAATAAGCGTTTAAGAATGAGGCCAATCCCGAAAATACAGTTTTTAGAGGAAAAAGAAACGGCTCAGGCCGGCAGAATCGAACAATTATTAGAAGAAATCAAAATCAAAAGAAATGTCTGATTCTCAAGAGTTGCAATTTCAAGCTATCGGCGAGATTTTGAAGGGAGCTAAAAATGTTTTAATCGCTTCGCACCAAAATCCTGATCCTGATGCCGTCTCGTCGGTGCTGACCTTAAATTACGTTTTCAAAAACATGGGGCTGACAAGTTTTCCTTATTTGCCTAGTCAGCCGGCTCAAGGCCTCGATTTTTTACCTGGTTTTCTTGAGATCAAAACCGAGATTGGGTCTTTCGAACCGGACGTCATGTTTTGTCTTGATTACGGCGATTTTAGAAGGCTGAGATTGCCCGAGCATCTTCTGGCTAAGCCTGACTGCCATCTTGTGACTATTGATCATCATTTGGATGGCGATCAGCGGGGGGAAATTAAGGTATTAGAGTCCGAAGCTTCTTCGACTTCAGAAATCATCTACCGCTGGCTGAAGTTCGCCAATATTGAGATTAATCAAGATATTGCCACGCTTCTTTTGACTGGCATCTTTTCTGATAGCGGCGGATTCTGTCATGTTTCCACCACTTCCCAAACTCTCAATATCGTTTCTGAATTGCTTTTGAAGGGAGCTTCGCTTAATAAGATTGCTAAGCAAACCCTGGATTTTTCAAAACCATTGAATCTTTCGCAGGCTTGGGGTTATGTTTTGGCTCGTACCAAGCTCGACGAGGCCACGGGGCTCGCTTATTCTTGGGTCACCCCCGCGGATTTAAACAGGTTTGAGGCGAGTCAGGCTGATTTCGACGGCATTACTAATATTATTTCCGCCGTCTCGCGCATTAACGTCGGATTATTTTTAGTTGAATACGAAAACGGCAAGGTTAAGGGCAGTTTAAGATCAGAACCGATTGGTGGTAAAAACGTCGCTCAAATAGGTAAAATCTTGGGCGGAGGAGGGCATCCTTACGCCGCGGGTTTCAATCAGGAGGGCACGATCGAAACCGTCTTGAAAAAAGTGCTTAATCTGATAAAATAATAAAGCGATAAATGTCGCGTGGCCTGGTGGTGAAGTAGCTAACACGGTGGTCTGCAAAACCACTATCCGCGAGTGCAAGTCTCGCCCAGGCCTCCAAATGAGTACAAAAACGTATTCACTTGATGAAGAGTTTTTAGATAGATGGTCTCCCAAAATGGCCTATGTTTTAGGATTTTGGTTTGCGGACGGTTATATGCGGCATGAAAAATCTTATAGGATTGTATTTACTTCCAAAGATTATTGTTTACTTCTACAAATAAGAGACTGTTTAGGATCGAACCACCCAATTTATCGAAGAAAAGACGGTACGGGCGATCAACTCATTGTGTTTTCTAAACAAATATATCTTAAACTTCTAGCTTTAGGAGGAAAAAGATGTAAGAGTAAAACCATAAGATTTCCTCAAGTGCCCCATAGATATTTACCAGATTTTATTCGAGGATATTTTGATGGGGATGGGAGTGTATTTTATACGACTTATATTTGTGCAAAAAAAAGATCTCGTACGGAATTAAGGAGTAATTTCACTTCTGGTAGCCCCAAATTTTTAAAAGATCTTCAGAGTGCCCTAATAAACGACCTCGGAGCTCTTAAAAGAAAAATATGCTCATACAATAAAGGTGCTTCTTGGAAATTAGGGTATGGAACAGAAAATACTTTAAAATTATTGCGATTCATGTATTATGGTGGTTATCCGATAGGATTAGAAAGAAAAGCAGTTTTTCTAAAAAAAGAATAAAGTTTATTTTGCCCGGGTGGCGAAATTGGTACACGCACGACACTTAAAATGTCGCGTCCGTAAGGACTTGCGAGTTCGACTCTCGCCCCGGGCACCGATTATGCGAAAATTCCTAGAAAATAATTTACTCTCTGCGGTAGTTTTTATTACCGGAGCTAGCGTTTTGGTGATTGAAGTGGTTGCGGTTCGTATTCTGTCGCCATACTACGGTAATACTATTTTTACGGTTTCTGGCGTTATCAGCACGATTCTCATCGCTTTAAGTCTCGGATATTATATAGGGGGCAAAATAGCAGACCGCTATCCCTTATTGCAATGGTTTTTTGGAATAATAACCTTGAGCGGCTTAGGCCTGCTTTTTTTTCATTTTCTTGGCTTATTAATTCTGCCGATTTTTAGCGCCTCTCTCCCAATTTCAGTCGGCCCCTTAGTTTCTGCTATTTTTTTATTTCTTTTACCCGCCTTATTATTAGGGACGCTTTCTCCCTTTGCTATTAAATTACAGAGCATCCAATCGCCGCAGAAGGGAGTCGGGAGCATCGCCGGGAATATTTTTTTCTGGTCAACCGCGGGGAGCATCGGCGGTAGTTTACTAACCGGTTTTTTATTAATTCCTAATTTTGGAATAAATCAAATAATTATTTTCACTGGTGCCGTTTTATTTTTTTTAGGGCTCGTGCCCTTTGTAGTATTGGGCGACGGAAAGAAATATTTAAATAGGCCCTTCTTGTTTTTATGTTTTGTCGTTTTTCTCGCTGCTTCCGGGGCTTCGCGCGCTGTTACGGGCGAGTTAAGTAAAAAAGTCGTTTATGAAAGAGACGGGGTTTATGAAAAAAATGTTATTTATGATGGCGAATACGCCGGGAGGCCTGTTAGGTTTTTTCAGCAAGATCGCAGTCACTCGGGGGCTATGTTTCTTGATTCAGAAGACCCGGTTGATTTGGTTTATAACTACACAAAATATCATTCCCTTTACGAAATTTTTACACCCAACGCTAAAAACGCTTTAGTTATTGGAGGCGGGGCTTATTCAATTCCCAAGGCCCTGCTTAAGGAGCTACCCAATGCGGTCATTGATGTCGCCGAAATAGAGCCGTCATTATTCAATCTCTCCAAAAAATACTTCCGCGTAGTCGAGAGTCAACGGCTGCACAATTTTACGGAGGATGGCCGCCGTTTTCTTTATGATTATGATGGAAAATACGACTTAATATTCGGTGACGCATATTACTCTTTTTTTTCAGTTCCTATCCACCTGACTACTCTAGAATTTTTTAATATAGTAAAGAATAAATTAAGCGATGGGGGAGTTTTCATCGCCAATATTATAGGCGATTTATCGCCAGCGCAGCCGTCTTTCGTCATGTCCGAGATGAAAACATTTAAAAAGGCTTTTCCGAACAGTTATTTCTTTGCCGTCGAAACGCTAGAGCAGATGGGTCCTCAAAATATAATTTTTGTCGGACATAACAGCGGAAAATTTTTAAATTTTAACGATCCCTCAATTACTTCCCACCCCAACTCGATCATTAGTCTTCTTCACACGAAGACTATTAATACAGATAAGTTTGATTTATCGCCATACCCGTTACTTACTGATAATTTTTCTCCGGTTGAATATATGACGGCCCGGGCCCTGCAAAGAATGTCTTTTTAACAAAAAACCGACGCAGTTGAGCATCGGTTTTTGATTACTCTAATTAGCTTTCAAGTACCTCGATGTGGGTAAGTTTCGCTCCAAAATTCTTGGCTTCCCGGTAAGAAGAGAACCAGATATCAAAATGATAATTGCCTTTTTTTCGGCTCATACGATCCTCAACCGTGAAGACCTTATCGCCGTAAAGTTCCGGAATTCTGATTTTAGTTCCGAAAGGCAACATATTGTTGGCGATAATTCCGTCTTTAACCGTGGTGCCGGCCGCCGTGATAAACGGCGTATCGTCAGTTTGCCCGGGCGTGGAAGAATAGGCGGTGATGATCACATTAATGGTTCTAGTCACCTTGGGCTCAGGAAGAGGGGAGCTGGCTTGGAGGCTGTTGTCTTGGACGGTTAAAAGGCTGGTAGGTTCAGAAAGCATGCCTAAAGCAGTAAATAAAGCTAAACAAGTTGTCACTATAATGTTAGTCATATTTAAAACCCCCTTTCGGGGGCAATGCTACATTGTAGTCTATTTTATGGTAAATGTCAAGGGGTGACTGGAGC
>JBBTYF010000012.1:0-2164 GCA_038061935.1 Patescibacteria group bacterium
ATTTATGAGACCCGCGACCTACTACTGGTCCACCCCGCTATGTTAAGTACACCATTCTATTATAGTGGATTTCACCGACTATGTCAAAATCTGCAAAGAGCTAAAGGCCTTTTGATAGGCATCCAAAGCGGCTTTAGCCTCTTCTTGGTTCAGCCGAAAATCAGGGTTATGAACGATATTATTGCGAACCTTATGCGCCTCATAAATCTCATCAAGGTTGTCCACGGTCGCCGACGTTAATTTGCCCAGTTTCTCTTCAAGTGTCGTACCCAAAAAGCCCATTCTCTTCAAGCTGGTATCTAATAAATCGTCCGCTTCGATGATGGCCATCTTTAATTCTGATTCCGCGCCGGTGCTCAAGCGATTGGTAATCTTGTTCCAGATTTTCGTAATTCTTTTGGCCCCGAACGGCCGGAAGGTAAAAAACTCCCAAAAATCCTGCACAAACAGCCATTGGTAGTAATGGGTTTTTAACATAAGAATAACAATGGCGATTAATAAAATTAAACTGAGTAACAAAAACCCGAATTGAAACCAAAGCAATCTTTGCTGAATTTCAGGAGAAGTCAAAAATGAAATAATATCTTCTAAATTAATATTAATGCTCATAGTGAGTAAATACTCAAGATATCAGGCATGACGCCTGTTATAGTTTTTCTAAAAATGACGCGGCCTCGAAAATCTGATTTTCCTTAAAGGGCTGGCCGATAAGTTGTAAACCGACGGGTAACTTCCCCACCTGGCCGCAGGGCACAGAGAGCGCCGGCAAACCGGCTAAGTTAATCGAAACGGTATAAACATCGACCAAATACATAGAAAGAGGATCTTCGATTTTCTCGCCGATTTTAAACGGCAAAATAGGCGAGGTCGGAGTTATAATCATATCGACTTTCTTAAAAGCATTGTTAAAATCTTCAATAACCTTTGTTCTCACTTTCTGCGCTCTTTTGTAATAAGCTTCGTAGTAGCCGGACGACAAGGCGTAAGTTCCCAACATAATCCGTCTTCGTACTTCCGCCCCGAAACCCTCTCCCCGGCTTTTCAAATAAACATCCAATAATGATTTTTCTTGTTTGGAAAATCCGTATTTGATGCCATCATAGCGCGCCAGGTTAGCCGAAGCTTCCGAAGGATTGATAATGTAATAGGCGGGCAAGGCGTACTCGGTGTGAGGCAGAGAAACCTCGACTATCTTTGCTCCCGCTGCTTCGTATTTTTTAATGGCTGATTTCACAATCTTTTCCACTTCCGGATCAATCCCCTTCACAAAATATTCTTTGGGGACTCCAATGCGCAAATTATCGATTTTCAGATTTTCAATATCAGTTTCAGGCATCTCCATGCTCGTCGAATCCATCTTGTCCTTGCCTCTGACTGCCTCAAATATTATTTTAGCATCTTCCACGGTTTTCGTAATGGGACCGATTTGGTCCAAAGAAGAGGCAAAAGCCATCAAGCCGTATCTTGAAACAACGCCGTAAGTGGGCTTCAACCCGACGACTCCGCAAAAAGAAGCCGGTAACCTGATAGAGCCTCCGGTATCAGAGCCCAAGGCGCCCAGAGCCATATTGCCCGCCACTGCGGCCGCAGACCCCCCTGAAGACCCACCTGGCACTCTGGTTGGATCGTGAGGATTGCGGGTAGGCCCGAACGAGGAGTTCTCGGTGGAAGAGCCCATGGCAAACTCATCGAGATTAACCTTGCCTAAAATTACAGCGCCATGTTCTTTTAACTTTTTAACCACCGTGGCGTCATAGGGAGCTATGTAATTTTCGAGAATTCTGGAAGCAGCCGTGCATTTCATGCCCTCAACCAGAATATTATCTTTCATGGCCATAGGTATGCCGGCCAACGTCGGAAGATTTTTACCCGAAGCGATTAAATCATCGATTTTCTTGGCTTCGTCCAGGGCTTGGTCTTCCCTTAGAGATAAATAAGCAAAAATTTCCTTGTTGCGCGCTTTAATATTGTTGAAATGAGCCTGGCAAAGCTCCACGGCGGAAAACTCTTTCTTTTTCAAACCCTGATGCGCCTGAAGTATAGTTAAATTGGTTAAAACCATAATTTGAACGAAGTGAAAATCAAGGTTCTCGCTGAAAAGCGAGGTTCTTATTTAAGGATTGATCTTACTTTAATATAATTATCTTTGGTTTCCGGCGCCAAG
>JBBTYF010000013.1:0-4022 GCA_038061935.1 Patescibacteria group bacterium
TTTTCTTTAAGGGATCGGAACCACTCGGGGTGCGTAAAGTCGCCCGTGCCCAAAACATTCAGGCCTTTAATACGCGCCCACTTATCTAAACTTTCCAGATTCATATCTTTGGAAGTGGCGCGAGAGTATTTGGAGTGTAAATGAAAATCAGCGATAAATTTCATATTACAAAAGAAACTGGGAGATTGCTCCTAAAATTAGTATGGCTATCAAGAAATATAGCAATAAAGAAGGAATTTTTAAACTATACTCCGGCTCGCGATTGCCCATTTTTTTAGCCTTCTTAAAAATTAAAATAACGGCCACTCCTCCGATAACGCCCGTAATCGTTCCAACAAAGCCCAAAGTACCGATAAAATTTCTAAAGCCTATCAAGAACAAAAGAAGAGGCGCCCCACAGGCAATGGCGGTAGCTAAACGATTAGACAACCTTAGATCGCAAATAAAAGTGTTCTTTAGGTGAAGACCTAAAATCAAAATAGAGTCGGTTAAATTTACTAAAGCGGCCAGTACCGCTAAAAAAAAGATTTTATGACCAAGAAGTGGCGCCAGGCTTGAAAAGGTGTTCTGGCTAATGTCTCCACCGACTGCCCCTAAAACGACTAGGGTAAAAATCAGGTAAAAGGGCACGACAACTGCGGTCGATAAAATTATCGTTTTTTTGATTTTTTTATTTTCTCGCGTGACCTTAAGAAAATCGACAATCTCAGGAATCGCCGACCAGCCGGCTAAAGAAAAAAGAATGATGCCGAACGGCAAAAAAGCGTTCGGAAAATTAAATGCGGTCAGATTTTTGAAATCAAATTGAGGGAAGATGAAAAACAGGATAACGGCGGAAGTTAAAAAGAAAACAATATTTGTCAGAAGCTCGATTGAAGCAATTAATTTAATCCCCCAAAAAATAAGACAAGACATCGCTACCCAAAAAATCATCGCAAGCTGGACCGATGATAATCCTGAAACCGGCGAAAATAAAATCTTTAAAAAATCGGCGCTTAAAATCAAGTAAGCCAAAAGAGTGCCGATGAGCCCGCTGACTACCGAAATCATAACTAAAATCTTGCCCCAAGCACCCAAATATTTTTGCGCAAGTCCCGGCAAGCGGCATGTTTCTTTTGTCCTTAAAACCACTTCGCCGAAAAACAGATGGATTAAAAGAACGACTCCTCCCAAGATCAGAAAATAAAAAAAGCCGGGGACAATCCCGCTTTTATTGATAATATAAGGAACCCCGAAAATTCCTGCGCCGATGATCGTCCCGACAAAAATCGAAACCGCCTTAAGAAGCTTAATCATCTAATTTAATAATTTAATACCGAGTCCCGAAATTTGAGTTCCGCCCAGAACCAGTAAAATTAATCCCATAATTTTTTTAACCGTAATCATTCGTATAATGACGACTTTTTGATGATAATCTTATAAACGTTTTCAATAAAATCTCCGCCGGCATAACCGATAATAAACGAAAGCGCCGGCGAGAAAGAACCCAGAAGGGTAAAACCGACTTCTTTAATCGCCAAGGCGGCCACCGCTCCAATAATTCCGGAGATAAGCACCATGCCTAAAAAATAATAAAATCTGAACTTAACTTCCTTATAAGACAGTTGATGTTTAACAAAACCAACCAAACCTCTTAAAATTCCGCCGCCAAAAGCGGCTATAATAATAGAAAACATTTTATTCGCCCCTTTTTAGACTTTGTAGACCTTGTAATCGTCTCTAACCTTTTCTGCAACCTTAAAGCCAACTGAATCTCCCTTTTTGGCCGAATCGACTTTCTTGTGGTCAACCTCCATAGAGGTGACCTCTTGAGTGAAATCGGTCTCTCCGCCAGTGATCCTGATAGTGTCCCCGACTTTAAGAGAGTCCGACAGATCAACTACGGCCACGGAAATGTTCCCGAAATAGTGGCTAATTTTTCCGATGAGTTTTCCTTCTTCTGCCATATTAATAATTTGTTTAATTATTTTTTAGCTATTTCGACCTTTTTTGTTTTAAGATACCGAACCAATTTTTGGACAAGTTTTTTAGGGTCGGTATCGTAAAAAATCGGACCTCTTTTCTTGTGCGGATATTTCAGAAGATAATTAACAAGATCAGCCGTTCCGCCCGATCCGATCAAAACACCAATCGGTTTTCTGTCTTCATAGGCAATAGTGAATTCATTTAATGTTCCCATGCGTCCACAGGCCACAATGACGGCGTCCGCGGCTCTGGTCATTAAAAGATTTCTGCCTGAATAATCAAAACCGGTGTAAACCATGACGTCGAATTCGTCCAAAGGCAATTTGTAGCTTTTTTTATGCTCTATCTCGGAAGAGGCCGGTGAAAAACCGATACTCACCCCGCCGGCGTGATTAGCTCCCTGAGCTGCGTAATATGGCACGCCGCTCGTAGCTCCGGTGATTAAAATACAGTTTTGGCGAACGATCTCCCGGCCAATCTCTCTGGCCGTCTCTTTCATGTTTTTGGCGCAAGGGGTTAAAACCGCGGCCCCGCTCACTGCAATTTTATATTTAAGCTTCATACTTATATTTTAGCATGTAATAAAATTGTTTACACTGACCCTTCAATAAATTCAGGGTCACACTGAACAAGGTTGAAGTGTGAGCGAGCCTTCGACTTGGCTCGGGCCAAGGCGAAGTGTGCCCTTGGGCCGATTCGAACGGCCATCATAAGCTTCGGAGGCTCATATTCTATCCATTGAAATACAAGGGCGTGACTGTCTTTTAATTGTAGTTAAAGCGCTTCAAAAAAGCAAAAGGTCCCGAAGAGTTAACTCGTTGGGACCTTTTCTCGTTTTTCGCTGAAGACGCCACCGGCAATTCTTTTTGCCTGCGCCTTAATGTGACACGGAGGCGAAGTATATCGGTCGCTATTGCGATAAACAGTAGCTTGGAAGAATGGACGCCCATTGACCCTAATGATGCAGAATATCCACCCCTCAACCGTTATCTTCGCCGAAAGAACAACCCCGTCACTCCTGATCACATCGGAAACTGGATTTCGTTTATCCACGTCCTACCTCCTTCTTTATGCCCAAATTATACCTCTTCTGTTTGGTTTTGTCAATGTTTTTACTTTTGGACAATAAGATAAATATTCTGACGGTTTCCCTTTTCATTTTTTATAAGACCGGACTTTTTTACCTCAAAACCGGCTTGTTTGGCTAGGTTTGCTAATTCTTTTTCAGAAAAACAATGAAGATACCGCTCGCCTTTATTGTCGCCGAACCACGGCTCGATAACATCGCCGACGTCCAACCCACCCGCCGACCCAAAAGCTTTTTTAAACAAAAACTTCGCTTTCAAAAATCTTTCTTGCCTGTCTTTTGGTTTCCAAACCGTCAAGACAAGCAGCCCGCCTAATTTCAATACTCGCTTAGCTTCTTCTAAAAATCTTGACCTCAATTCTTTGGAGGGGATGTGGTGTAAAACCGCGATGCTGTAAATTTTATCGAATTGGTCGTTCGGAAATGGTAAGCTTAAAGCATCAGCTACCTGAAATTTCGCTTGAGGATATTTTGTACCGGCAATCCTAATAAGCTTTTCTGAAGAATCAACCCCCAGATAATCTACGTTTTTGTCTTTTAAGAGTTCAAAAAAACGACCGTTGCCGCAACCCAAATCCAACACCTTGTCGCCAGCCGCCAGATAATCATTAAAGAGAAATTTCATCTCTGGCCACAACTCCTGTCTTTTGCTTGAAAACTCCTCGGCAATCAAGTTATAATTCTCAATACCCTTCTTTAATAAATATTGTGCGTAATTTTTATTCATTAATTAAAAAACTATTAATATCCGGAGCCAAAACTCCGGAAGATTTGGCGCGAGCTAAAAGAAGAATGGCTAAAGAGCACCGCATCCCCTGCCCGAGCAATATCGCCCTATTAAGAACTTATCATGAAATGTTGGCGAAGGGAATGATTAAAAAATCAGAAAAAATTACGGTCTTGTTGCGCACCCGGCCCATCCGTTCGCTTTCGGGCATTGTTAATATCTCTGTTTTAACCAAACCCTATA
>JBBTYF010000014.1:0-6900 GCA_038061935.1 Patescibacteria group bacterium
GCGTATACCAGTTCCGCCACGTCCGCAGATTTACATTGAACAATAAACGATATAGAATAAAGCAATCAAAATGACAATTAGGAAAATAGGTAATTTAGAAATTAGGATATTCGCTAGCTTAGAAGAGCTTTCTCATCACGCCGCCCAGTTTTTTATTTTAGCTAATCAGCAAGCAGATGTTTTTACGATTGCTTTAAGCGGCGGTTCAACACCAAAACGAATGTTCGAGCTGCTGGCGACCGATTACAGAAAAGATATCAATTGGTCCAAGGTTCATATTTTTTGGGGAGATGAGAGAAAAGGGAAAGATGATCCAGCCAATAATTTTCTGGCAACTTCACAGCTTTTATTAAATAAAGTTGAGGCCAATGTCCACCGGATAAAATTAGAACTGGGCTTAGTTGAAGGGGCTCGGGACTATACTCGGCAGATAGATAAGTGGGCGCCTCGGGGTTTTAATTTAGCCCTTCATGGAGCCGGAACCGATGGTCATCGCAATGGTATTCTTTCTGAAAAGCCTGGGATTAACTGGAAGAACGATATCTGGGATTTGCCAGAATCTGTTAAGGTCTGGGGGCAGGAAGTGCCCCTGGAGGTTAGTGCTGATACTTTAGGCATTACACTGACCCCATGGTTTCTCGATAAATCAAAGATTAATGTTTTAATGCTGGCAGGAAGCGATAAGGCTGATTTACTAAGAAAGATAACCGTCGATAAGGATAAATATAATAAGAGAGAGCTGCCAGCCATAACATTTAACGAGTCGAAAACCCTTATTTTAGTTGATAGAGCCGCTGCTTCTCAATTATAACTCTAAATCTCCTTTTTTAAAAATTTTTTAAGCTCTTTTTTAAAACGGGGGTCTTTGAGCGAGAGGTAAATATTGGATTTCAAGTAAGCAAGCTTGTCTCCGCATTCCAGCCATTTACCTTTGAATTCGTAGCCATAGACGGTTAATCCCCGCTTAATCATTTCATTAAAGGCTCCGGCCAGTCTGATTTCGCCTTGAACTAAAGCAGAAGGTTTTTCTAGGAAATCGAAAACTTGGGAGTCAATGACATATTTTCCGACAACCGCTAAGTCTGAGGGGGCCTTACCCGGCGCCGGCTTTTCCTCAATACCTTCAATCTTATAAAGTCGCGTCCCCACCTTCTTAACCTTAACCACCCCGTAAGACGATAGTTTTTCTTTCGGCAGGCGCGCAAGAGCGATAACCGGCTTTTGGTATTTATCAAAAGTTTTCATCAGCTGTTGCGAGCAGGGGATTTTAGAATCGACGATATCGTCGCCGAATAAAACCAGGCAAGGCTCCTGGCAAGAAGCCTGTTTCGCTTGTAATACCGCATGTCCGTCGCCCAATTGATTTTGCTGGAAAACGTAAGAAAAGGCGACTTGTTTGGCATCGCTTTCTAAATTAGCTAATTCCTGTAAAAGTTCGTTTTTGCCCCTATCCTTTAGAACTTCTTCAAGTTCTGGGGAGCTTGTCGCATACTGAGCGAAATAACGCTCAATCTCCTTTTTTTCCGGGCGATTAACAAAGATAATTTCCTTGATGCCCGAGTTTTTAGCTTCATCGATAATATATTGGATGGCCGGTTTATCGATCAACGGAAAAAACTCCTTGGGCAAAACTTTGCTTAAAGGTAAGAATCTCGTGCCCAACCCGGCTATGGGTATAATTGCTTTAGTGATTTTGGCTTCCATTGCCATAATGAGTGAATACTCAGTATATCAGGCATCTTGCCTGCTATAACGCTCTCTAAAAATGCAACTTAGATACTTTACCACACTTCTTTCTTTTAATCCAGTCCTCTTCGGCCAAAGTAAACCCGTGTTTACTTCGACATTCTTTTCTTAAATAATTCATTCATTTCTACGGGCGTTGGGTCGATACCCCGTTCTATCGCAGAATAATAGGAAGCCCAATCTCCTAAAATGATATTCGAAAAAATCTTTTCCAAAATATTCTTACCCCTTATTTCGACAAAGTCGGTACGGAACCCCTTAGTTTTTAGCAAATTGGCCGTTAGGGTCATCCTTTTAAGGGTTCTGGGATGATCGGTAGGATTCCTCAAAATGATCATATGAAGACTGTCATTATATCTGGAAAATCCCATCATTTCGTTGTGGTTTAATTCCGGAAAGTAGTTGCAAAAAGCGGGTATTTCCGAGTTTTCATTGAATTTAATTTTCCAAATTTGAGCCAGTGATTTTAAATCATTCGAAGCGTATATGACCGGAATTTTTTTCCCGATACTCGTAGTTAGAGTCCTTCCTCGGGTTTCAAGCTCTCCCGGTTTTAAAGATTTTTCCAAGTCTAAAATATCTCCCAAATTATCCTTGATTAATCCACTGTTCGATAAGATTTTTACCAAGGCGGCAAATTGGAAACCCAATGCCATCCTGGGTTGATACCCTTTGGGGATAAGAGCCAATGGGATTCCGTTTTTTTGACATAATTCTGCGAGCTTTCCGCCCGAAGCAATGACGGCGATTTTGAATCCATCTTTACTGATTTTGTCGAAACAACTTAGTGTTTCTTCGGTATTTCCAGAATAAGAGATACAAATAGCCAGGTAGTTTTTTTTGATGTGCGATAAAACATTGTAATCGCGATTGATATATATGGGGAAGGGCGTTTTAAGCGTATTGACCCAGGCGTTTAAAATTTCTCCGGGGAGTGCGCTCCCCCCAATGCCGCAAATTAATACGCCATCAAACTTTCCAGATACCCCAACGTTTTTTGCCAACTCAAAACCTTGACGGAATTGTTTGGGGAAATCAAGAATCGTTTGGCGCATATTGGACCTGTCAATTGAGTAAATTTTGTTTGTTAGCATATCTGATAAACTAATTCTTTATAATAGAGCAGTTGATTTAAAAATCAAGTCGTTTTTTACCGTAAAGGAAATTTAAATCCTTTAGCATCTTTTTCAGCGGTTTTTCGGAGCGCAATTTCGGCACGGATTCGTAGTTTTTATTTTTTATCCATCCGGATTTCGTATAATAATAACTAGCGCCCCGTTTTTCTTCCATTTCCTTGTAAATATTTTTATTTTTTTGGGCCACCCAATTTCCTAATTTCAAAATCTTTTTTGAGGGGTTTATTGCCACGACATAATAATTAGCCGGTACGATAATCCATTCCCCCTTTTTCATTTGAGCGGCAATAACATCTCTCTTAATTTTATTTCGCCATCCCTGCATTAAAAAAAACGCTTTTCCGGCCAAAACGGTATAAAGTTCGGGAAAATTATCGGAATTTCTATTACCCCTTGTTTTCACAAATTCTTTACCCAACATGCGCGGCGGGATGATTGTAATATCATATCTCAATCCACCCCTCTTTTTTATTCCGCGATACATATAATAAAGTTCAGAATTGGGGGCGGTTTTAGCCCATTTCTTATCATAGAGAACCTCTTTTATGTCGTCTAAGAAACGAATGTCGGGTTTTATTTCCATGATCTTGATTGGTTGGTATGCCAATTTTCAATATTGGCGAATCTTTCGGACGGATCAACAATCATATCTGTTTCGAGTCCGCCTTTAATTTTTTTATCAACAAAATAGACGTAATCGGGCCGATAGAGGAAAACACTGGGAGCATCTGCGATCAAAATATTCTGAAAGTCCTGATATTTTTGAGCTCTTGTCGCTTCGTCGAGATTAATTCTCGCCGTTTCCAGAAGTCCGTCAGCTTTTTTATTTTCATATTTCGCGAGATTCAACCCCGGGTCTTTAACTTGAGAAGAATGCCAGAAAGGGAAGGGATCGGGTATTTCTCCGAGCACTTCGCCAAAAAGCAGCATTTCATAATTTCTCGGCTTGATGAAGTCCTGGGTTAATTGGGAAACCGGGTATGTGGTGATTTCAACACCGATGCCGACTGCCTCCCACTGTTTTTTAATCAGCGAGGCCACTTCTTCCAAGATGGGGTCATTAACGGTTACCAAAGAAAACGACAGAGGCGTTTCTTTGGGCGGCTGAGAGCAAACTTCAGTTAATTTAGTTCTGGTGCTTTTGCCAACCGTGCCCGTTCCTTGAGTCAGGCCGCCAGGCTTTAAAATGCTTTCTTTGTATTTTTCCTGGAAGCGGATGACAGCCGTTTTGGTTTGGGCGCCGAAACTTCCGGTAATTTGTCCTTCGGGGTAAATTTCAGGGTCTCGCGCTAAGCATGTTTGCAAAGCCGTCACTTCCGCGCCGCGGCTTCCAATCTTGAGTTCGCTTTTGAATTCGGTTGAAACAGCTTTGGTCACCTGAATCCATTTGCCGTCTTTTTTCTGCAAGCCGGTCTTTTCTAAGAGGGCCCGGGCTTTTTCCGGATTAAATTGGTAAGTGGTTGTCGGAGAAGCATAGCCATAAACGTCCGGTAGGACGGGGGAATCAACAACCTGGCCGCGGTTCAAAAGCGCGTTTTGGACAATCTCGGACTTATTGACGGCGTAATTTAAGGCTTGCCTAATCTTCGAGTCAGCTAAAAACTTAGATTTATCAGAATTGAAAAAGATGGCGAAGTATCGGGGCAAAGACAAAGAGGCTTCATTGAAAGTCCCATTATCGAAAAGGTCAAAATAGGCCGGGGAAGTTACAGAAAAGCCGTTGACCTCTTTTCTTTTAGCGGCATTAATTAGGTCGGCTTCTGATTCATAGAAACGGAAGGAAATCTCCGAAAGATAAGGCTTTTTGAGATCTTTCGCAAAATAGTTTTTGAATTTGGAGAGAGTCAGAGAAATAATAACATTGGAGCTGTTCTGTTTGAGCGCTTTAAATTGGTATGGGCCCGATCCCACGGGTTTTAAATTATAGTTGGTTAAAAGGAAATTTTGAGGTGAGATATCTTGCCAGATATGCGCAGGCATGATTTTTAAATCTTCCAACCTTTCCAAAAAGGCGCTGTAAGGGTCTTTAATTTTTAAACTTAAGGTATAGTCGCTGTTTTTTTGCGTCTCAATGCCTAAATAATTGGCTCTCAACGGGCTTTTGTAGTCAGGGTTTTGGATGGTTTTAACGGTGAAAATAACGTCATCGGCGGTAAGTTTTTCGCCGTCGTGCCAAAAAATATTCTCTTTCAGGGTAATTTCATAAACTCTGCCGTCTTCGAGAATTTTCAATTCTTGGGTGAGGTCGGGCACCAAACTCGAGAAGATAATTTCTACCAAGTCGCGGTCAACGTCTGAGCCCTGCGCATAGATCGGATTAATGAAGCGGGGACTGCCTACCAGCCCTTCGATATATTTGCCGCCGGCCGAAGGAGCAATTTCGGTATGTTTTAAATAGAAGTTTATTGTTGAAAAAAGCCCTGAACCGATAAAGAGGCCGAGAAAAATCAAAAAAGCGATTTTTTCCTTTTTACTCAAAACGGAAAAAAATTGAACCCACTGTTTTTTTGAGGGCCATTTGGTTTTTTTGAAAAACTTTAAAAAATTTCGCATTGTTTTAGAGAACCAGGTTGGCGACGGCAAGAACAAGGAATAAGGCCGCCACAACGACTGTCGCCCAGAAGATTTTTTTCTGCACTCCTCGGAGCGTGCCGTAAAAACCGCTTTCCTGTCCGAAAGCCGAACCCAAAGCAGTGCCTCTTTGCTGTAAAAGGATTAGAGTGATTAAAACTACCGAAACAACTAATTGCGCGATGGTTAAAGTATAAGTCATGTTTTCTATTTTCTATTAAAGAATAAACCAAGGATAATGCCGAGCCCCCAAATGACGAGGGTTGTCCAAAAAAGCGGTAAGATTCCCGCAATCACGAGTTCCGGGTAAAAGATGTCGATGGCCCAAACCATGGCCATGTTAATGACGAGACTGAACAATCCTAGGGTCAGCATTCTGATCGGCAGGGTAACGATTTTGAGTACGGGCTTTACGAAAAAATTAACTAAGCCCAATAAAACTCCCGCGATTGCCAAACTTTTCAAACTGCCGGTAAAATCAACCCCAGGAACAAAATTGACCGCGATCCATAATCCCAAAACTCCCGAGACGATTTTAACAAGAAAATTCTTCATTTTTAAATGATAGCAGATTATGATTATTTCAACAAGAACTTCTTTCTCAATTGGTGGTGATATCTTCGGGCGAACCTATGGGCCTCGTCTCTTAGCCGCAGGATTAAATTAAATGTTTCTCGGGGCATGTTTTTCAGCAAAACCGGCTTTTTCTGCCCTTCTATATATAACTCGTTGTTCTTCTTCGCAATCGCCATGACTTTGATCTGGTTGAGCCTGAATTTCAAACACGTTTCTTTGGCGATATTGAATTGGGCCTTGCCGCCATCAATTAAGATTAGATCGGGGTAGGGCCATTCCTGGTGCTTCAACCTTCTCTCTAGAACTTCTTTGAGCATGGCGATGTCGTTAGGCGTCTTTTCAATTCTAATTTTGAACTGGCGGTATTGAGCTTTATCAGGTTCGCTGTCGGTGAAAACAACCATGGCGCCAGTGGCTTCCTTGCCCTGGATATTCGCGATATCGTACGCCTCCGCCCTTCGGTACCTCAACGGTTGGGATGAAAGAGGCCGAACCTCTTTCATTTCAGTTTGGCTTAGGGTCGGCGTATGGGCAAAGACTTTTTCCAAAGAAGCGATCTGGTCTCTGATTCTGCTTGCCTCTTCGAATTTTTGTTGTTTAGAAAGTACCGCCATCTCCTTTTTTAATTTCTTTAAAATAGAAGCCTTGCCTTCGGCGAGCGTTGTCATCAGATTTTTTGCGTTTCTTTGACACTCGTTTTTCATTTTCTCTTTAAATCCGGGTACTTCTTGTCTAACCAAGCAGGGGGCGGGGCAGCGGCGCAGTTGATACCACAGACAGGCGTGTTTGGGCAGCTTATTGCAAGTCCTGTAAGGAAAAACCTTTCTTAAAATTTTCAGCGTTTCTTTTAAAGCTCCTCCGTCGACAAACG
>JBBTYF010000015.1:0-1494 GCA_038061935.1 Patescibacteria group bacterium
TGAATTTGACCTATATTTCGGCATATGTTAATATAAAAGAACAATGAAAGATCACAGTCGCCAAATGAATAGCTTGTTTATTACCCCTGCCTATGTCTGGGGTATTTGTGGTTTGTTTAACCAAGGCGATTTTGATGTAAAAATTACTTAATTTTCCATTAACCTTCTATTCAAGAACGCCTCGGTTAGACAGACCGAGGCGTTTTCATTCTGTCTAAGCCGTTCTTTTAAAAAGGAGGAGAAAAATGACCAGAGAAGTGAAAGAAACGATAAGGCGCTATCTGCTGCTTAGAACCGCTTCAGCGTTTGGAATTTCATTCATTGCGGCGACCTACGTGACGTATCTGATCTCAAATGGGCTAAATCTTTTTGAGGTTAATCTTGTAAATCTTGCCTTCTTCACAACGCTCTTTGTTTGTGAAATTCCAACTGGCGCGTTTGCCGATGTATTTGGCCGGAAATTATCGTTTGTGATTTCCTGTCTTCTGTTTTCCGTTGGCATGTTTATTTATGGATTTGTAAAGTCGTTTTGGGGCTTTGCGCTGGCAGAAATAATAGCAGCCATAGGTGCTACATTCGCAAGCGGTGCGTTTCAAGCTTGGCTGATAGATAGATTGAGACATCAGGGCTACGAAGGGCCTCTCGGTGGAATTTTTGCCAAAGAGCAGCAAATTAGAAGCGGCATGGGAATTATTGCCGCTATCATCGGCGCCTTTCTTGCGGATAAAAATATGTCGTTGCCTTGGTTTGCTGGAGGCTGCGTTATGGCTCTGGCCGGTTGCTTAGCGATTATCTACATGAAAGAAGAAGCGGAATTTGTAAGGCAGAAATTTTCATTTGCTGACGGGATTAAATCAATGACCGAAACAGTGCGAGTCAGCACTCAATATGGCCTGACAAATAAAGCAGTCAGATTCGTCCTAATAACGGGAGTGGTACAGTTTTTTGCCGTTCAAGCGCCCAATATGCAATGGCAACCGTTTTTCGGACAATTTCTGCCCAACAAGACAAGTTACGGATTTCTGTTCGCAAGCATGGCCATAGCTATGATGATCGGGTCGGCAATGGCTCCTTGGTTTCTGAAAAAGATAAAGAACGAAAAAATAGCCATATCTTTATCACAGATAGCCATTGGAGCGGGAATTTTCCTTACTGTGTTTTTCCATCAATTAATTCCGGCTTTAGGCATATTTCTGATGCACGAAGTTGCAAGGGGATTATTTGTACCGCTAAAGGATGTTTATCTGAACGACAACATTCCGTCAAAAGAAAGGGCAACTCTTATTTCCTTTGATTCTATCTCACATCATATCGGGGGAATGAGCGGATTATTGATAAGTGGGGCTGCGGCACAATATCTGTCCATGCCATCGGCTTGGATGCTCTCTGGTTTAACTCTGGTGTTGTCGGCTTTGTTGCTGTTGAGGAACGGGAATAAGGCCTGAAAACAAAGCGATTTGATAATATCAAGCCGCTTTTTCTTTATCTTTAGAC
>JBBTYF010000016.1:0-13900 GCA_038061935.1 Patescibacteria group bacterium
ATCGTGGGAAATTTGGAAAACAACGCTATAAGCTTTTGGATGGAAGGAGGGTACATGGTCATTCTTGAAAATCTTTTTCAAGATTGCGGTAAGTGACTCTTTCTGAGTCAAAAAATAATTTGGCGGCGCCGACGGGACCGTTGCGGTGCTTGGCAATAATAATTTCGGCGATATTAGAAGGCACGGTTTCGCCCATTTCTTTTTCGCGGTAAATGAACAAAACAACATCGGCATCCTGTTCCAAGCTGCCTGATTCTCTTAAGTCAGAGAGCCTGGGACGGGGCGGAGAGCGGAATTCCACTGATCTTGAGAGTTGGGAAAGCGCCAAGACCGGGATATTCAATTCTCTGGCTAAACCTTTAAGGGACCTCGAAATTTCAGTTACTTGCTGGACGGCGTTCGCTTGAACATTTCTGGATTCCATTAATTGCAGGTAGTCAACGATAATTAAGCCAAGCCCTTTGGCTGCCTGGAGGCGTCTCGCTAAAGCTCTCATTTGCAGGATATTGGTACTGGCCGCATCGTCGATATAAACGGGCATTTCAGCTAAAACTCCGAGCGCTTGTTGGATTTTGGTAAAATCGTTGTCGGGTCCTTCGTTGGAAAGTCGACCGGTTCTTAATTTCCATAAATCAACTCCGGCCTCGGCGGCGATCATCCTATCGACGACCTGGTCTTTGGACATTTCCAAACTGAAGATGCCGACCGGAAGTTTCGTGCGTTTGGCGACGCTTCTCGCGATATCTACGGCCAGAGCCGATTTACCCATGCTGGGCCGCGAAGCCAAAATAATGAAGTCAGATTTTTGCAAACCGGCTAAGATGTTATCTAAGTCCGTGAAGCCGGTCGGGATGCCCCGCATTTCCCCGCCGTGCTTGGATAATCGGTCTATCCTTTCAAAGGCTTCTTCCAAAGTGGCTCCCACCGGAATGAAGTTTTGGGAAAGCGATTTTTGGGCGATGCTGAAAATCTTCTTTTCGGCTTGATCCAAAAGTTCTTCCACGTCTTCGTCTTCAGCATAACCCATGAGCCCGATTTCATGGCTGGCCGAAATCATATCTCTTAAAATTCTTTTTTTCTGGACGATTTTGGCGTAGTTCAAAACATGGGTCGCCGTGGGTATTGAGTTGATAAGCTCGGTTAAATAGGCGTTGCCGCCGATGGTATCAAGTTTCTCTTTTTCTTTGAGTCTCGTCGAAACGGAAAGCACGTCCACCGGTTCGCCTCGGCCGAAAATATCGGCCATGGCCGTATAAATTTCCTGGTGGATGCCCTTATAGAAATCTCTAGCTTGCAAAAAATCGACCACCTTGATGATCGCGTCTTTATCAAGCATCAAAGAGCCGAGGAGCGATTGCTCTGCTTCAATGCTTTGAGGTGGGATTTTGTCCGGGAGTTTATCTGGCATGTATACTTCAAAATATCATGCGTCAACTTTCTTGGCAAGCAAATAAAATTTTGCTAAGATGCGTCAATGAGTAGAGATGTGGTAATTAGTTATTCCACCTCGTCTAGGCCGGGCGGTCAAAGGCGGGATAAGAAGAAAACAGCGGTGATACTTCATCATTTGCCGTCGAATATTATTGTTAGGGTTGATGAACAGAGGTTGCAGTCGCAAAACAAGAAAATCGCTTTTCAGATTTTAGCCGAGAAGTTGAAGAAGGCGCGAAAATCAAAAAAGAAGAGAATTCCGACCAGGATTCCCAGGGGAGCCAAAGAAAAACGCCTTCAGATAAAAAAGTACCGTTCTTTTAAAAAAAAGTTGCGCGGAAAAGGAGGTAACGATGAGTTATAAAGAATCGTCCGGTCACGGGGGCGAGATGGACTTGATACATCAGGGTCTTGAAATGGCGCGGAAAGAAAAAGCCGAACTTTACAGTAAACAGCCCGAATTGTTGGTTGACGAAATCCAAGAGATGGCTGATGAGCATCCTAATATCAGCGGTAAAAAATATTTTATGGCTTTTGCGGCTGGCTGTTTGGTGGAAAGATACGGTATTTCCGTACCTACAGCTGATAAAGCTGTTAAAGTTTGGAGTTCAAATAAAAAAGCACCTGCCTAAGGATGCTTTTTCTTTTACAATTTTTTCAGCTTCGGACCGTTTTTGGTGTCCTCGACTTGCCAGCCGAGTTCCGTAATTTTCTTTCTCAACTCATCCGCTTTCTGCCAGTTATTTTCTTTTCTTTGTTTTTCTCTTTCTTTTGCAAGGTCGATAATTTCCTGCGGAGTTTTTTCTACAGCAGTCGGCCAAAAGATGAAGCCGAGTATCCGGTCGATTTTCTTCAAAAATCTCAGAATATCCCGAGCATCGGCCTTTTGTTCTTTCATCAAGTTAAAAATACAGGCAATGGCTTTGGGCGTATTAAAATCATCGTCCATGGCTTGCTCAAACTCTTTTCGGATAATAGGCAGTCCGACTTCCCCCTTAATTTTGGGGGAAGTCGAACTGCCAGATAATTTATCGACGAATTCATCAATGCGTTCGAGTTCTTTTTTGGCTTGAGCGACCGATGCTTCGGTATAGTCCATGGGGGAGCGATAAAGGCTTTTAACGGTAAGGAATCTTAAAATTCTGGCCGGATGCCGCTTGAGAAAATCTTGGATAGTGATGAAGTTGCCCAGGGACTTGGACATCTTTTTTCCATTGACGGTTAAAAATCCCGTATGGATCCAGTATTTGACCATGGGTTTTTTGCCGGAGATCGCTTCCATTTGCGCGATTTCGGCTTCATGGTGGGGGAAGATTAAGTCTTTCCCTCCGCCGTGCATATCATATTGCGTCCCGAAGAATTTTTGGGCAATCGCCGTGTCTTCAATGTGCCAACCTGGCCGCCCCGCCGGTAGGCGGGGCGAGCCTCGCCCCGCTGGGGCGGGCCGCCATGTTGGTTCTCCAGGTTTACTTACTTTCCACAAGCAAAAATCGCCCTTGTTTTTTTTCTCCTTACTTTCATCGATACGGGAAATCCCGTCTTCGGCCTGGGCAACCGTTCTTCTTGAAAGTTTTCCGTAGTTTTTAAACCGGCTTATATCGTAATAGACGCCATCGGCTATTTGGTAGGCGAATCCTTTTTTTTGGAGAGTTCTAATCTGTTCGATAATTTCTTTAATGTAGTCAGTCGCCCGGGCGTACTTGGTGACGCTGTCAATCCTTAAAGACTTCATGTTCTGCAGATATTCTTTTTCAAAATTTTTGGCGAGTTTCTCTGCGGTTGTGCCTTTTTCTCTGGCTCTTTGGATGATTTTATCGTCAATGTCCGTGATGTTCTGAAGATAGAAAACGTCAAACCATTTTTCTTTCAAGTACTTTACGATCACGTCAAAAGCGACATAGGTTCGCGCATGCCCTATGTGCGAGTAATCGTAAACCGTAGGTCCGCAAACGAAAAACTTCAGTTTTTCGCCTCTTCGAGCCTGAGTCTCAGAGCCGAAGGCCTGAGTCGCATCGAAGGGCTTCAATATCTCCTTCTTTCCCGAGAGTGTATTGTAGATTCGCAGCATCGATTTTATTATATCATAATATCATATGGTTTGTTATTTGACTTTTTTATTTGGTTTGTTAATCTTAAGGGAGAATAATAGGGAGGTGTCCTTTGAAAAATAAAACAACTGAATTATCTGCCGAAACGAAGGAGTTATCAGAGATTTGTAAGTGTTTTCAGCTTTGGTTCCAGTTTCTGGGAAAATTACACTTGGTTGCCGAAACGGAGAAAGAGCTGAAAGAGAACATTGCTCTTCTCCGTTTTATCAAAACAGACATTTCTTTTTCTTATAAAAGCAGAAAGGCGCCTTGGTCCCAGCAGATGGCTTTTCTTGCGGGTAAGGGAGACATCTCACTTTCTCGGGAGGTTTCCTTTGAAGAAGTGAAAGATTTGCTCGAACCCCTTAATGTTTCTTGCGAATGTGGTAATCCCGCCACAGTTATACTTAATTGTAGTTGTGGAAATTATGTTTGGTGCCAGGACTGCGTTGACTCGTGCATCTTCTGGAATCATGCCGATCATGATTGCTCTCCCGAATGCTGCGCTCAGGAACATAAAGCACCCGCCATCACCTTAACCGAACTTGAAACCATGGTTGACCCGCTGAATATTGAGATGAAAAAATCACATTCCTTGAAATATCGAGATGTTTTCGTGGTTTTTGTTCATCTCAAAACAGCTAGCGAACTTTTTGAGGAAATGCGTTGGGTGGCGAGTAATCGTTATAGCGCAGTTCTTGATCAAAACGGCAAGGAGATAGATTTTTTTAATGATTTTAGAGTAAGAGACAATTATCCGCAGCTTCGGATGTTTGTTTAAGGGCGGTCTTCCAAGATCGCCCTTTTGTTTTCGGCAATTTTTTGTTAAGATGATTTAATTAGTTATGGCGAATCTGGTTTTGTATCGTAAATATCGGCCCAAATTGTTTTCGGAAATTACCGGGCAGGAGCACGTTGTGCAAACCCTGACGAACGCTTTGGTTTCGGGCACCCACTCGCACGCTTATTTGTTTTGCGGACCCAGGGGGTCGGGTAAAACCACTATTGCGCGTCTTTTGGCGAAAGCTTTAAATTGCGAAGGCCGGAAAGAAAAAGAATTCGAACCCTGTAACGCTTGCTCATCCTGTTTGGAAATCAACGAGGGTAGAAGCATTGATTTGATCGAAATTGACGCCGCTTCAAATAGAGGCGTGGATGACGTTAGGGAGTTGAGGGACGGCATCAAGTTCCGCCCCGTTAAATCCAAATATAAAGTTTTTATTATTGACGAAGCTCACCAATTGACCAAAGAAGCGGCCAATGCCCTTTTAAAGACTTTGGAAGAGCCGCCGGCGCACGCTGTTTTTATTCTGGCCACTACGGAAACCCACAAAATGATTCCCACGATTATTTCCCGCTGCCAGAGATTCGATTTCAGGAAACTGACTTTGTCAGAAATTATTTCAAGACTGGAAATGGTCGCTAAAAAAGAAGGAGTTCGTATCGACCGGGACGCTTTAGAATTGATCGCCCTGAATTCGGGAGGGGCCATCAGAGACGCCGAGGGGTTGCTCGACCAGGCCATGACGTTTTCGGGAACACTCGGTAGGACCGGCGTGATTAAGGCGGAAGATTTAAAAGAGTTGCTTGGCATGGTAGATGTCAAAATCATCAGCGATTTCGTCGACTTTTTATGCCAGAAAAATTGCAGGGGAGCTATTAAATTTCTAAACGAGATTTTGGAAAAAGGCAAAGATATCCAGGAGTTTACCAGAGCCGCTATTAACTATTTGCGGCAGGGTTTGATTTTGAAGATCGGCGTTGAAGCTTCAAATCCCATGATCGTTGGTTTGACTAACGAAGAACAGGTGAAACTCCAAGCCCAGGTCGCGGTTTTTCAAGAGGCGGATTTAAAAAGTATTTTGCATCTTTTTATGGAGGCGGAAAACAAGATGAAATATTCTTCAATTCCGCAATTGCCCTTGGAACTCGCCGTCATTGAGGCCCTAAACCAGAACTGAGTTCGGTTCAGGGTAGACCTTGAAATTGGGCGAAAAATAAGGTATAAACGAATTGTCCAATTGCCAATTGACCAATTGTTCAATTATTTTTTGCGAGGTCGTCTAATGGTCGGACAATGGCCTTTGAAGCCATTTATCCTGGTTCGAGCCCAGGCCTCGCAACTATGAAAAAAGAACAAGAAGAAATTCTTTACGAAAAGGAATTTAAGGCGCTGAACGCCGCTAAGATAGATTACGCGGTTTGCGGCGGATTGGCCGTTATTTTATACGGTTATAGTCGGCTTACCGCTGATTTAGACTTAATCGTTAGTCTAGAAAAACAGAACTTGGCAAAACTTTACGACACTTTAATAGGTTTAAATTATCGCACACAAGCTCCCATCAAAAGAGAAGCGTTCATTGAAAGGGAGACGTTAGAAAAATTAGCCGAAGATAAAAATATGAAAGTCGTTTGCTTTCAAAACATAGAAGATCCCATGAGGGTAATCGATATCGGAGTGAATTTACCCAAGAATCAGGAAATTTTGAAAAGTAAAAAATATCTTAAAATTGACGGCTTTAGTATTCCAATTATTTCTATTGATGATTTAATAAAGATGAAGGAGGATTTAGCTCGTCCCCGCGACTTAATAGATGTTGAAAACCTCAAAAAGATTAAAAAAGAAAAGTGACGTTGACGAGCACTTGCTTTATATTGTCAGAAACACCACTCCATACCAGCGGTTAGTTTGGCTTAAAAAAGCCGTTAACTTTTGGAAAACCGCGCAGAAAATTAAAAAATAATAAGCGATTGGAGAGGACAGGCTATGGAGAGGACAGTCCTCTCCAATCGGGTAAAGAAAATCGCCAAACGGGCGATTTTTTGCTAAGATACAATAAAACACAATGTTAATTGACGACGTCAAAATTAAAATCATCGCGGGACACGGCGGCCGAGGCGCCGTGGCTTTTAATAAGACGAAGATGAATCTGGGACCGGCCGGAGCCAATGGCGGCCGAGGCGGCAGTATTTCTTTTGAGGGGACATCAAGCATTGATACTCTCCAGCAATTCCGTTTTAAGAAAAAGATTGAAGCTCAAAACGGCGAGAACGGCAAAACCCAATTTGATGACGGAAAAAGCGGTAAGGATTTGATTCTCAAGATTCCGGTGGGGACTGTCGTGACCGACTTGGTTACGGGCAAAAGCATTGAGATTATTGCTATTGGCGAGAGGCTACTCATGGCCCGAGGGGGTAAGGGCGGCATGGGTAATTTACATTTTCGTTCATCGACCAATACCACTCCGATGCAATTCGGCAAGGGCCAGCCCGGCGAGGAGCGCGAATTAAGGTTGGAGCTCAAACTGATTGCCGATGTCGGACTGATTGGTTTGCCCAATGTCGGCAAATCAAGCTTATTAAATACTTTAACTAATGCTAAAAGCAGAGTTGCTAATTATCCTTTCACCACGTTAAATCCAAGCCTGGGTGTTTACTACGAATTAGTTTTAGCTGATATTCCTGGTTTGATTGAAGGAGCTTCGGCGGGCAAGGGACTGGGTATTAAGTTTTTGCGCCACATTGAACGGACCAAAACTCTTTTCCATCTTGTTTCTGCAGAATCCCCGGATCCCGTGAAGGATTACCAAATTATCAGGCGGGAACTCGGAGTCTATAATAAAGAATTGCTTTCTAAACAGGAATATGTTTTTATATGTAAAAGCGACCTGGTTGACAATGCAGAACTCAAGAAAAAACTCGGTCAGCTAAAAAAAATAGGAGTGAAGGCAATGCCTGTTTCCATTATTGACGATGAAAGCATGAAAAACGTGGAGAAAATTTTAAGAGAGCTTATTAAACAGAAGTCCGCCGCACAATAGTTCTTTTATAAAGGAGGCGCGATATCAGTAGAAAAAAGCAGGCCAAAGCAAGACAGAAAAGAATTGAACAGAAAAAGCGCGAACAGGAAAGACGCGATCGTGAGCATCAAAATGGCCATCATATTATTCCGCGAAGCCGTCTTAGTGGACAAAAGATGCTTTTGCCAGTTATAGATGAGACCGTTTATCTCACGCTTTTTTTAAGAATGTCGCCGTCAGAAGTTATCGGCTGGCTCAATAGAATTTTTTGGAGAAAAGAATATAAGATCGGTATTACTAAAAATCCCGAACCGTTGATCGTCAAAAAATTACATGTTGACGCTTACCACAAAATCCAACAGAGTCGCCTTAGGGACGAAATAGCCGTTGTAGAAATAGACGAGCATATCATTTATCACAAACTTTTTCGCAATATGACGCCGCGAGAAATTGTCGGTTGGCTTAACGGGAAATATTGGGGCAATGAATACGAAATCAATATCCGGGAAAGAATAGTTTAAATGACAAAAGAAAAAGGGGAGAAAAATCTCTCCTTTTTAATTGTTGCTTTATAATGTGATAAGGTGCTTCGACAGGTAATTCAACGGCTTTTTAGCTAAGTAGAATTTTCGCGAGAACGATCTCAGGATTTTGTCCAAATTGTTGGCTCGGGCTTTTTCGTGCATTGCGGCCAATTCGTAGCATTCCTTGCCGAGTATTTCGTAATCTCCCATGGTTCTCATTAATTTTCCGGTGATAGGGATTTTTTTGTTGAGAAAAAGATAATCATAGTCGTACATAACGTATTCGGGGAATACGCCCAGAACCAATAAACAGACGTCGGCGATTCTTTTGTAGACCTCGAAACGCTGATCGTCAGTAGCATCAATCCCTAGTTTGATCAGATTATTGATGTCAATATCGGTTGCGGTTTCTTCCTCATGAGTTACGAAAGATACCAACAAGCTAATCAAGTAATCTAAGACGCCTTCTTCGTGAACGAAATTTAGGGTATCTATCGTGTCGAACACCGGAATTTTTTGAGAGACACTTCTGTCGACCGTATAGATGCTTTTTCTCATTTCCTTGAGGGACCGCCGTAAAAGAACTTCGAAGTAAAGAGTGAATGACGTTCCTATAATTAATTGGCGGTTATTAACAATGCGTTCGAAAAGCAAGTCCTCGCCGATAATCCTCTCTCTGAAATCTCTATCTTCACGAATTGCTATTTTGATCCGTTCTTTATTTCGGGCGTTGGGGGAAATAACACTTACCACGAAATCCAGATCGCGCTCTTCAAGAATAGCCATTTCCTCCCTCCTTTATCAAATATTTTTTAAAAGTGCCTTATAAAATAATTTTATCAAGATGGGCAAATAAATCAAGACGGTTCAGTTTCATTGACTTTTTGTTAAAATATTATAAAGTAAAGTATTCTTTGACAATTAAAAATAAGGAGGGAGAGAGTATGAGTGAAACGATGGTGATGGGTCCGATTGTTTCGGCTTTGGTGAAAAGCGAGGACATTCTGGGGAAAAATCCAAACTGGAGGGCTGTTAAAGACGAGCAGGCTATTTTTATAAAAGATTTTTTCTCAAGACGCCATGAGATCGCTATATTTTTCGGGAAGGAACTGCGCAGTTGGGCGAGTCTAGTGGCCGCCGAATTGAACGAGGTTCTACAAAAGGAAGGGTTTGATATTCGTTTGAACGATTTTGGAGAAAAGGAGTTCGGAGTTGTTTCTATTCTGAACATCCTAGTTGAGTGGCTGGAAAAGGGCACGAAGATAAATTTGCTTGTTAAGGGAAAAAGATACCCGGCTATTAGGCTCGAAAGTGGTTTTGAAGCCCGCGAGTCGCTAAAATATTCCAAATCGATAGCCGTTCTTAACACTAAATCGGGCGATCAGGTTTTCATGACCGTTGCCGATCGTCCCTACGAAGGATTTGAACTGATCTCGCGTATTGAAGAAATCAGTAATGGTTTCATGTTAAATGGATCGCGCTATGACTCTTTGACGTTTCCGATGGTTGATCTTAATCACGAGGTCAACATCGGTTGGCTTAAGGGGATGTGGACGCGGGATCAAAAGGGAGATGAGTTTGAGATTTCCCAGGCGCTTCAACAAACCAAATTTAAAATGAATGAAGCCGGCGCCCGAGTAAAAAGCGCGGTAGCCCTGGGCGTCAGATTTGTCGCTGCGCTGCCGACCCGTTCGTTCATTATCGATAAACCTTTCTTTTTATGGATCAGGCGACCGGGTATGTCCGTTCCGGTGATATACGCCTATATTGACGAGGCGGATTGGAAAGATCCGGGCAGCTTAGAGATGTAATTAATACTTTCAACGAAAACAAAACGACCCCGCCTAGCGGAGTCGTTTTTTTAGTCATTAGCGAATGACCACCATTAGGAAAGATGCTTTGAAACTAACTTCGTCATCTCGAACATATTAACAACGCCTTTTCCTTTGAAAACCTTCTTCAGGTTAGCATCGGCATTGATGTTCCTTCTGTTCTTCTTGTCCTGAAGAGCATTTTTCTTGATGTAGACCCAGAGTTTTTTGACGACTTCGGATCTCGGCATCGGACCCTTGCCCACGACAGCAGCTAAATCTTCGCTGATCTTCATCGGTTTCATGAACGCAGAATTTGATTTTGCCATAGTTATTTAATTTTTAAAACCTAATGCGACCTTTATTACTATACGACTAACACCGTTCTTTATTAAAGTATACTATGCCCCGAAATCTTTGACAAGCCATACCCCCTGTGGGACAATGAAAGCACACTATGGAAAACAATACCATCAAGCAAAATACGCCCAAGGATGTTTTTTTGCACCTTTTAAATATTCTCACTTTTTATTTAAGCATTATCGGTTTCATGCAGCTTTATATCCAGTATATCTCGATTCTTTTCCCCGATCCGCTTAATTTTTATTATACGGGCATAACCAACAGCGTCCGCGTCTTCACTTCAATATTGGTGATCGCTTTTCCGGTTTTTGTGCTGACCGCTTGGTTGCTGGGCCATGATCTTAAAACCAATCCGGATAATCGGGAACTGAAATTGAGAAAATGGCTGACCTACCTCACGCTTTTCGTCTCAGCCGTAACCATCATCATCGACCTGATTATTCTGGTCAATCATTTCCTGTCCGGGGAATTGACCGTCAGATTTATTTTGAAGGTGCTCGTGGTGCTGCTGACGGCGGCCGGAGTCTTCGGCTATTACATCTGGGATTTAAAAAGAAAAGACAAAGAGTTTTCCAAAACTCCTAAAAAACTGGCGATTATCGCGGCTGGCTTGATTTTAGCGAGCGTTATCGCCGGATTCTTTATTGTGGGGACTCCCCAAGAACAGCGCAGAATAAAGTTTGACGATCAGCGCATCAGCGACCTGCAGAATATCCAGGGCCAGATTATCAATTATTGGATTAATAAAAATGCCTTGCCCGTTATCCTGACCGACTTGAACGACAGCATCTCCGGATTTTTCGTGCCCCAGGATCCCGAAACCAAAGCGCCTTATATTTACAAGATTACCGGCCTGCTTTCTTTCGAACTGTGCGCTACTTTTAAAACTTCAAGCAAAAATTCTGATGCGACCTTAAAAGGAGTCAGGATTGCCTATCCTGCCTATCCTTATCCTTATTACGATTTATCTCAGCAGAACTGGCAACACGAGGCCCAAGAAACTTGTTTCCCAAGAACTATCGATCCGCAACTCTACAAACCCGCCAAGTAGAAAATGAGGGAGGCCGAACCTCCCTCATTGCTTTTATTCGGAGAATAAGGTATGCTGAAACCAGAGGTTAAATCCTTGGGAGCACATCTTATGACAAAGAAACAGCAATTTCTATCGGAGCATAACAGGCTGGCTTCTATTGATATGCAAGCGACAGCTTCCATGTTGTCTCTGTTTAAGGTGGAAAAAGCGTCTCTTTTCAAAGACAAGAACTGGTCCACGGACAAGCTCCGCCGGCCCTTCATTTTCTGGATGACGTCTCTGACCCCCAAAGAAAAGGAAGATTTCAAGAAGGTCAGGGAAGTGTAAGAATTGTCACGGTCGCTAACGCTCCCATTCCACTTCTTGATTTCCACGCCTGCGGCGTGAAAATTAGTTTCATTATCTACCCCCGTCGGAATCAATCCGGCGGGGTTTTGTTTTGACAAGACGATTAAAAGGTGATAAACTGCAAGGTATAAAAATATTGGTCTTTTACATTTTGGATAGGAGGTATCGAATTGAAAGTCAAAGTCGTCGGTATTGATTTGGACGGAACCATTACCCCATACACCTTTTTTAACCCCGACATTCCCTTGCCTTGGTGGTTATTCTATCTTTTAGCTCCTCTTGATTTTGTGTCGAGACCGCGAAAGTCGGTAGTTGAGAAAATGCGGTTAATGGTAGCTCAAGGCTATCAATTCAAGGTTTTTACGCGCCGGCCCCAACAATTTTCTCGGTTTACCGAACGACGGCTTACGGCTCATCACGTGCCGTTTGTCAGAGTTTTTTGTGTCGGCATTGGTAGAGGAGCGAACGAACGAAAACTTAAGGCGATCAAAGAAGAAAAAGTAGACGTGTTTGTCGACAGCAGTAAAGCGCACTGCGAGTTTATGAAAAGAAACTTAATTAACGCAGTCACCAGCCTCGAAGAAATTTTTTAATAAGAACTGTCACAGTCGCTAACGCTTCTGTTCCATTTCTTGATTCCCACGCCTGCGGCGTGAAAATTTAAAAACCCCCATCATTTATTATGACGGGGTTTTTACATCAGGGCCTTTTTGTTGTAGGATTTGATAAGACATGATTCTATCTGTTGATTCCAAAAAACTGTTCAAGAGCTTCGGGTTCGCTTTTTCGGGCTTAAAAACAATCTTTGAAGAAGAGCACGCTTTTAAGATTATGTTTTTTATCGCTATTCTGGTCATTGCGGCCATGTTTTATTTTGATTTGCCCCTGACTCAGAAAGCGGTCTTATTCACCATGATTTTCTTGGTTCTGATTTTGGAACTAATCAATTCGGTCATTGAAAAAGTCTTGGATTTCGTTTGTTCGGAGCTCAACGGAAAAGTAAAAATCATCAAAGACGTGCTGGCTGGCATCGTCTTACTGGCCTCTCTGGGCGCAGCGGCCATAGGAATTTTAATCTTCCTGCCATACTTTTAACGGCACTTGACAAGATTTGGGCGGTATGCTATCATTTAAATATCGCAGCAATCTTTAGCTGCTCTCTCCGCGAGGACGTTTCCCGGTCGGTCGGAGAGTATACAGGGATATCCTTGGCGGTATGTGCTCGCTGTCAAGGAGAATAAGGAGCGCCCTCAGACTTGTAGTCTGAGGAAAGATGCGCCCCCCGCCGGTTGATTACTCTATGAGTGATTCGCGGGGGGCCTTTTCTTTTGACAAAAACCTCAGAATTTGCTTTGCTATTAACAGTACCCAAGGTTAAGCGCGGGAGAGTAGCTCAAAGATAGAGCGTTCGGCTCTGCCGAAAAGGTTGGAGGTTCGAATCCTCCCTCTCCCATGCCACGCAAAGCATAGCCCAAAAGAGATTTCTCTTGCGGGCTTTTTCTTTTGCCAAAATTAAAATGAAAGAGGTTCGGCCCCTTTCATTTAAGGGGTTGAAGAAGGGGTAAATTAAGGTTAAAGTGAAATAAGAATAGTTAATCATAAATATATGACACAACTTAAACAAATTTATCGATGCAGCGTTTGCGGCAATATCGTGGAAGTTATCCATGCGTCCGGAGGGGAGCTCGTTTGCTGCTCGAAGCCCATGGAATTGCTTGTCGAAAAGACTAAGGATGTAGGTTACGAAAAGCACGTACCTGTGATTGAGCAAACCGAACAGGGGATTTTGGTCAAAGTGGGTTCCATTCCTCATCCCATGGAAGAGGCTCATTATATCGAGTGGATTGAGATCATCGCTGACGGCAAATACTGCCGGAAGTTCCTGAAACCGGGCGACAAACCGGAAGCCTTGTTTACGGTTACGGCCCAAGAGGTCACAGCCCGAAGTTATTGCAACGTCCACGGCTTGTGGAGGGGGTAAAAGATGAAACGAAAGAAGGTATTAAGTTTAAAAATATGGGTAAACACGAAAGACAATCAATAAAGGGGGCCGAAAAAACTATTGTTAAGATTTTGGGTTCTAAGAACTTGAATAGTTCCGATACAAAAAATCGTTGGTTTAAGCACGCATTTTTTATAGCAAAAAAGATCGGGAAAGATTTTACTAAAATTACTTTCGCGCGTCATTTGGGGAATCGTTACGACAATACGGGAGATATTTTAACAATTTCTAATGGTAAAGAAATTCTTATTGAGGTGAAGATGAGTGATACAAAATTAGGCGTGGGGACTAAGGCAAATATTAGCCAAAATGCGCTTACTGAAAACTACCTTTTTTCTGGTAACATCAAAAGTTGGAGTAAGTTTCGTGAAGAAAAACAACACGACAAGTGGGTTAACGATTATCTGGGCAGGTATACTAAATACCCGCTTAAAATTTATAAAATTACTAATCTTATATTACAAAAAGAAGCAAAAGCAAGACATCTAAGAGATTTAAAGA
>JBBTYF010000017.1:0-10882 GCA_038061935.1 Patescibacteria group bacterium
CCGAGGTGGCCTTAAGAATTATGGTCAAGGCGGTCAGCGCCGGCTATCAGGCGGCTTTGATTTGTCCAACTACCATTCTGGCTTCCCAGCACTTCCAAACCTTTAAAAAAAGACTCGATGACCTTCCTATTAAATTCGGGTTGCTCAGCCGACTACAAACTAAAAAAGAACAGCAAGTTATTATTCAAAAACTAAAAGAAGGGCAAATCGACATTATTATCGGCACGCATCGTATTTTATCAAACGATGTTGAGTTCAAGAACTTGGGATTGTTGGCCATTGACGACGAACAGAAATTCGGCGTCAAACAAAAAGAAAAATTAAAGAAAATCAGGGCGTCGCTGGATATCTTGTCGCTTTCAGCCACGCCCATTCCGAGAACCCTGTATCTGGCTTTATCTTCCCTAAAAAAAATCAGCGTCATCCAAACTCCCCCGCTTTATCGTCAGCCGGTAGAAACGCTCGTTCTTCCCTGGTCGGAAAAAATAATCAAAACGGCGATTAACAAAGAAATAAAAAGAGGAGGACAGATCTATTATCTGCATAATCGGGTGGAAACAATCGAAGCGGCAAAAAAACTGCTCCAGGGGCTCGTCCCTAAAATAAAAATCGGCGTTATCCACGGCCGGCTGCGCGAAAAAGAATTGATTAAAATAATGGACGATTTCCAAAACAAAAAGATTGATGCGCTGGTCGCGACCACCATTATTGAAAACGGGCTTGATGTGCCTAATGTCAACACCTTAATTGTGGCTGACGCCCCGAGACTCGGCTTAGCTCAAGCCTACCAAATCAGGGGCAGAGTGGGACGCTCCCATATCAGGGCTTTCGCTTATTTCTTTTACGGCAAAAATCTGTCGGAACTGGCCAAAGAAAGACTGGAAGCGTTAAAAGAGGCACAAGAACTGGGATCGGGTTATCGCATTGCCATGCGTGATTTGGAAATTAGGGGCGCGGGCAATATTTTGGGCAAAGAGCAATCGGGCAGCATCAACCAAGTCGGCCTTAATCTCTACTGCCAAATACTATCTGACGCGATCGACAAAATGAAAAAGGGTCAGGATTAGATCTGACCCTTTTTATCTTCGTTTCTCGAGCGTAATTAATAATTAATGGTAAAATAACGCGCTTCGGGAGTAAGGCCCGGCTCTTCAGGTCTTCTAAGGCCCAATTTTTTGCGCCGTGCCGATTCGTCTCGAAGACTCTTTTCTACTCTCTCTAGCATTCCTTTAACATCACTTGGTGAAATTCGAGTTTTAGCACTCATCTTTATCCTCCTTCTTCAGTTTTTTATAGAATGGTGGGGTTGTTTTTATTTTGCTCCTGATACCATCTGGCAACGGACGCTGTGATGAATAAACCAATTGCCGAGATCATAAAAAAGATAGCAAGATAAGGATGTATAATGCTCCTTCCAGTATTCTTGAAAAACAAAAGGTCTATCACCCCTAGAACAATTATTATAGGCATCGTAATCAAGACCACCCTTGTCCGTTTATCCTATCTTTTCACTTCTTTATCATATTGTTCCTTGTCATCCATCGTGCCCTCCTTATTAAGTTTTTCGGGTGCAGCGTCTAATAATTCAAGATAATCTATCTGGCCGATAAAGTCAACTTTTGTCATTTTTCAAAATCAGTGTTACGTTCTTAGCCAAGGAAAGATTGGAGGCTCTGAAGGAAGCGCAGGAACTGGGATCGGGCTATCGCATTGCCATGCGCGATTTGGAAATAAGAGGAGCCGGCAATATTTTAGGCAAAGAGCAATCAGGCAGCATCAACCAAGTGGGCTTGAATCTGTATTGTCAGATGCTATCCGAAAGCATAGAAAAATTAAAGGGCCAAGCTTAGCTTGGCCCCAATCTGGTGATAGATGAAAATAGCTACATATAAGATTGAACGGGAGCACCGCATTGAGGACAAAGATTGCCCTGTGGTACCGATGTTCCGCAACGATAGCATTCATACACTTGCGACCGTTCTCGTTCCCGCTCCCCGGTATCGTTCACTTTCTCAAGTTCTTGCTCATGCATATAATGTCCGTCAACATAATAGTTCACCTGTCCGATTAACTGATCAATCTCTTCAATGGTCCCAACCATACCGATGAGGCTGCGGTTCGTCATAGTATCCAGCAATCTCACCACTTTTACTTTCTCGCCGACAGAAAACTTAGCCCTAGCCATCTTTCTCCTCCTTTGTTATTTCTTCTTAAATCCTGAGATAATCTTTTTCTCGCATTTTTGACAAAGGTGGTATTTCTTGACCGCACTTGCCTCCTTGACCGTCTCCGGATGCGTAAACAAAAGCGCTCCCGGGGCTTTTTCAACATCAAAACTTTCTTCGCATGAATTACAAACCGGCATCTTCTCCTCCTTTTTCAGTTTTGAAAGTGCTATCCCTTCTCTTATCAAAGATAAGGTATCTAATCAAAAAAGTCAATCTTTGTAATTTTGTAAAAATGATGTTAAATTAAGAATTATGAATTTAGTCATTGTAGAAAGACCGACCAGAATGTGTTATAATGAATAAATGACCCGCAGAACACACAAAAATACTTACAGATACTGGACGAACCAAGAGATTAATCTTCTAAAAGAATCTTATCCGAAGATGCGTTTAAAAAATTTGGCGAGACTTTTCCCAAAAAGGAGCAAAGCAACTATTGTGGCTAAGGCATCGAGTTTAAAACTACCCTCGGCAAAATTGTGGGGGAGGAAAGAGAATCGTATCCTCGCCAAGTTTTTCTTTGCGTCTCCGGCTCACGAAATTAGGAAACTTTTACCAAAGAGATCGTGGCTGGCGATCTTGGCCCAAGGAGAAAGATTAGGATTGGCTCGCAAAAGAAATGCACCGAGAATTAAGGTAAATGAAAACTATTTTCGAAAATGGTCAACAAAGATGGCGTATCTTCTGGGATATATTCTAGCCGACGGATGTATTATTAAGGGAACATATAAAGGATACAGCGATGCGCTAAAGTTTGGAGTACAAAAAAGAGATATTGATATTTTAGAAAAAATAAAGAAAGAGCTCGAATCGGAGCACACTATTTCTTTCAATAAGAATGCCGCATATTTGAGCATCACAAGTCAAAGAATTGTAGATAATTTAAAGAAACTAGGAATTATTTATCGAAAAAGTCTCCGAGAAAAAATTCCCAAAGTGCCTCGCCGATTTGAAAAAGATTTTATTCGTGGCATAGTAGATGGAGATGGCAGCGTGGCGCTCGGCAAAGACGGGTATCCTCAATTGGGCGCATGCGGAGGATGGAGAACAATGAAATTTATTAGAAATTATTTTCTTAGAAAATTTAAAATATATTCTAAGATTAGCCGTTTAACGAAATCTAAGGACGGGAAACACTATCTTTATAGTATTGGGTATCGAACAAATTCCGCTAAAACGCTTATCAAATATCTTTATGTCTCTGCTCCGCTATATATCGACAGAAAACTCAAAGAGGCTAAGAAATGCATGCGGGTGGAAATAAATTACCAACCAAAATATACCCAAAAAGAAGACGAAATCCTTAATCAAAAATACCTTGTTGGTTCTAAAAATTATATAAATACTCTGCTTCCGAAACGAACTTGGAGTAGCATAGAACAACGAGCGAGATTGCTAGGTCTTTATAAGCACAAAATTAAGAATAGATAATATGCGCTTGATTATAGTTGAGAGCCCCACAAAGGCCGCCACAATCAAAAAATTTCTTGGAGAAAACTATAAAGTTCTTGCTTCTTTTGGGCACGTCAGAGACTTGCCTAAGGGCGAACTTGGCGTTGATCTGGAAAACGGCTTTGAACCCAAATACGTTATCCCGACCAAAGCCAGAAAAAACCTGAAGCTCCTCAAAGACGCTGTCAAAGAGACTAAGTCAACCATTCTGGCTACCGACGAGGACAGGGAAGGAGAAGCCATTGCCTGGCACCTAGTGGAGGCTTTAAAGCTTGGCGGAGAAAAGGAGCCCTATGAGAGGATTGCTTTCCATGAAATCACCAAAGAAGCTATAAAAGAGGCTCTCAAAAAACCTCGAGCCATCGACCAAAAACAAGTTGACTCCCAACAGGCGAGAAGAGTTTTGGACAGAATCGTCGGCTATAAATTATCGCCCTTTTTGTGGAAAAAAATCACCCGCGGGCTTTCGGCTGGCCGAGTTCAATCGGTCGCAGTCAGGCTGGTGGTGGAAAGAGAGAGAGAAATTAAAAAATTCATAGCCCAAGAATATTGGACAATTATAGCCACGCTTAAAAAAGAGAAGGGGGCTAAATCTCTTTCCTTTGAAGCGAGTCTGGTAAAAAAAGGCGACCAGGCTTTAGACAAGTTGGAAATAAAAAACCAAAAAGAAGCGGAAAAAATAATTCAAAGCTTAAAGGAAGCTACCTACCAAATATTAGATGTTGAGAAAAAAGAAGTAAATAAAAATCCCTTCCCGCCATTTACGACCAGCACTCTGCAGCAGGAAGCTTGGAGAAGATTCAAGTTCCCGGCCAAATTCACCATGAGCATCGCCCAGCGGCTCTATGAAACGGGAAAGATCACCTACCACCGAACCGACTCTATGAATCTTTCGGAAATGTCCTTGGGTATCGCCAAGAAGTTCATTACGGAAAATTATGGAGAAGCTTACCATCAATTCCGGAAATTCAAAACTAAATCTAAGGGAGCTCAGGAGGCTCACGAAGCTATCAGGCCCACTTACCCCGAAATAACGCCTGACCAGGCCAAATTGGACGAAAGGCAATATAAACTCTATGATTTAATCTGGCGAAGGTTTATGGCCTGCCAAATGTCCCAAGCTATTTTTAATTCAACTTCCGTTGATGTTTCGGCCTCCGCCCAAGGCGGATCCGCCTCGGGCGGAAAGGAATGCGTTTTCAGGGCCACCGGCCAAACCCTGAAGTTTGACGGTTTCTTGAAAGCCTATCCTATTAAATACGAAGAAGCGGCCTTGCCGCCATTAGAAAAAAATGAATCCTTGGAACTTTTAAAAATAGAACCACTGCAGCATTTTACGCAAGCGAGTCCCCGCTACACTGAAGCCACGCTGATTAAGGCTCTGGAAAAAGCGGGCATCGGACGTCCGTCGACCTACGCTCCGATCATTTCCACCATCCAGGGAAGAAACTATATTGAAAAAAATGAAAAAAGGTTTTTCCAACCGACCGAAATCGGTCTCGCAGTTAACGACCTTTTAGTCGCTCACTTCCCCCAAATTGTCGATATTAATTTTACCGCCAACATGGAAGAAGATTTAGACAACGTTTCTCAAGGCAAAAGAGAATGGAAACAAGTCGTTGAAGACTTTTACGGCCCTTTCAGTAAAAATTTGGAACAAAAATATAAAGATGTTTCCAAGAAAGAATTTACCGAAGAGGCTACAAAAAAGCTTTGTCCCAAGTGCCAGAGCCCGCTTTTAGTCAGGCTTGGCAAATTCGGGAAGTTTTACGCCTGTTCTAAGTTCCCGGAGTGTAAATACACTGAATCCTTGGCCCAGAATAAATTAGGGATAAAGTGCCCGAAGTGCTTGGAGGGCGACGTTGTCGCCAAAAGAACTAAAACCAATAAGATATTTTACGGCTGCAATAACTATCCCAAGTGCGATTTCGCTTTATGGGACAAACCCGTCAACGAAAAATGCCCCAAGTGCTCGTCGCTTCTTGTAGAAAAATATAAAAAGATTAAATGCTCCAACAAGGAGTGCGATCATGAAAAATCAGCAACTCCAAATAATTCTTAAAAATACCTCGAACCCCGAGCTTATTAAAAAAGCTTTTGCGTTTGCCGAAGAAGCCCATCAAGGCCAAAAAAGAACCTCGGGCGAAGACTATATCTCTCATCCGTTCAGGGTCGCTCAAATCTTGAGCGAAATGCGGCTGGATTCTAAAACAATCGTTGCCGGAATTTTGCATGATGTCGCCGATGACACAAAGAAAACCCTGGAAGACATCGAAAAGACGTTTGGCAAAGAAATTGCCTTCTTGGTCAACGGCGTCAGTAAATTGGGCAAACTTCGTTATCCCAAGGAAGGACTGATAGTAGAACCGATAGAGATGAGGATCAAAAACCCCATTGATTTGCGGGCCGAAAACCTGAGAAAGATGTTTTTTGCCATGGCCGAAGATTTAAGAGTGGTTTTAATCAAACTGGCCGATAGATTAGATAACATGGAAACCCTGAGGTTCGTTCCACCCGAAAAACAAAAAAGAATAGCTTTAGAAACTTTGGAAATTTTTGCTCCCTTAGCTAATCGGCTGGGTATCGGAGAAATTAGGGGCAAATTACAAGATCTGGCTTTTATGTATCTTTATCCGAAAGAATATAACTGGCTCATAAATAATGTTAAAGAAAAATATGGGGAGAGGGAGAAATATCTGGAGACATTTAAAAAAGTTTTGGTAAAAATATTCCGCAATGAAAGGATAAAAATAATCGACATCAATTATCGGCCGAAACATTATTGGACTCTTTACCAAAAACTCTTGAAACACGACATGGATTTCGACAGGATTTACGATTTGGTTGCCCTAAGGATAATCGTCGAAGATGTCAAGACTTGTTATGAGGTTCTGGGAATAATCCACAAGTTCTGGAAGCCGCTACCTGGCCGAATCAAGGATTACATCGCCTTCCCGAAGCCGAATAGCTACCAAGCCCTCCACACAACGTGCCTTTGCCTTGGCGGAAAGATTACCGAGATTCAGATCAAAACAAAAGAAATGCATGAAGAGGCGGAATACGGCATTACCGCCCACTGGGCCATGAAAGAGGGTATTAATTTGAAAAATCAAGGAAGTAGATTCTCCTGGGTCCAGCAACTGAAAGACTGGCAAAGTAAAATCTTAGAATCCAAGGACTTCCTGGAAGGATTAAAAATTGATTTTTTCAAAAACAGAATCTTTGTTTTTACTCCTAAGGGCGATGTTATTGATCTCCCTGAAGGAGCCTGCTCCGTTGATTTTGCTTATAACGTACATTCCGATATCGGCGACCACTGCAGAGCCGCTAAGGTTAATGGAAAAATGATCCAAATCTCCCACCCTTTAAAAAATGGCGATATTGTGGAGATCCTGACCGATAAAAACCAGAAGCCTTCTCAGGATTGGCTGAAGTTTGTCAAAACTAGCATGGCCCGTTCCAGGATAAAAAGCTTTTTAAAACAAAACTCGCCGGCCGAAGGTTTGAAAAGTTTCTTGAAAAAAACTGCAGAGATTATTCATTTTCCCAAACTGCGCCGATCGAAATCTGGGTTAAAAATAAAGAAAGAGCCGAAAATAGAAATGGTTATTTCTTTAGCCGGAGAGACGGGCATCCAAATACATTTGGCTAAATGCTGCTCGCCGGTAGCGGGAAATAAAATTAAGGCTTACATCACCAAAGACCGGGGAGCCACCGTTCATAAAGCTGATTGCAAAGAAATGAAGGAAATACAAAAAAAATGGCCTCAAAAAACCATTGAAGCCACTTGGGTAAAAAAAACAATTACCAATCCTAAGGATTAAGTTTTTTGAACAAGCCATCGACCTCTTTTTGGGAATTGAAGAAAATAGTCAGTTTGGGGCGTCCGCCTTCCATTCTTAATTTGATATTCTTAATACCGATGGCACTTCTGATTTTTTCTTCGAGAGCCTTCACCCAGCCCTTACGTAAGGGCTGGGCGGCTGAAACCCGCTTTTTAACCGGCTGACAAATATTCAGGCGGGCGACCAAATTTTCCACTTCCCTGACATTAAGCCCGTCTCTCATGGTTTTCACAAAGATAATTCTCTGTTTTTGAGCATCAGAAGCAGCCAGCATGGCCCTCGCATGGCCTTCGCTGATTCTCTCTTCCCTCAAGGCTATTTTAATCTCCTCGGGCAGTTCAAGAAGCCTTACAGTGTTGGCCACCGCTTCCCGACTTTTGCCGCAAAGCTTGGCTACGTCTTTTTGCAAGAAATTAAATTCCTGCTGCAGCCGAGCGTAGGCTTCAGCTTTTTCTATGGCATTTAAGTCCTGCCTTTGAACGTTTTCAATTAAAGCAACCTCTAATTTTTCCTTATCAGTCGGATCTTTAACAATGACCGGAACCTGATTCAGGCCCACCATTTTGGCGGCCAAAAACCTTCTTTCTCCGGCAATTAATTGATATTCGGTTCCCGTCTCTTTCTCAATGCGGCTCACGAGCAAGGGTTGTAAAATTCCGAATTCTCTGACCGAATCGGCTAAGGCGCTCAAACTGTCTTGGTCGAAGTTCTTTCTGGGTTGATAGGGATTGGATTTAATTTTTTCGATTTCAATATAGAAAATCGGCTCCTGTCTTATTTCAGAAGAAACCGGCTCTCCCGATGTTTTTTTAGGAATTAACGATTCCATTCCCTTGCCAAAAGTTTGTTTCATATTTATGGGGTCGGATTATCTTTATTAAGAAGCTCTTGGGCCAATTCTCGATAGGCTTGGGCGGCCAAAGACGTTGGGGCATATTGTAAAATTGTTTTGCCGTATCGGGGAGCTTCCGCCAAACAAACTTGCCTGGGAATCACAGTATCAAAAACATACCCGGGGAAATTCCGCCTGATTTCCTTAGCCACTTCCCTGCATATTTTATTATTTCTATTATACATGGTCAAAAGAGCGCCGGTAATTTTTAGTTCCTGCCCGAGGTTCTCCCGGACCATCTTAATCGTGCTTAAAAGCTGATCTAATCCTTCTAACGCCAAATACTCGCATTGAACGGGGATGAGCACCTCGTTCGCAGCGCAAAGAGCATTAATGGTCAACGGCCCCAAGCTTGGCGGAGAGTCGATCAATATAAAATCATAAGAATCCTTAACTTTATTTAAAATATCGCGCAACTTAAACTCTCGATCTTGTAAACTCACCAGCTCAACGCTGGCGCCGGCTAAATCTGAAGAAGCGGGCATAATCTCATATCCGAAAAACTGGCTTTTGCGAATAATCGCTGTCGGGCTGACATGCCCCATTAGAGCGTGATAAATAGAGAGCGGCAGATTTTTAGGATGAATTCCTAAAGAAAAAGTGGCATTCGCCTGATTGTCAAAATCAACTAAAAGCACTTTTTTGCCCAGCGCCGCTAAAAAAACCGGCAAATTAACCGCCGTTGTCGTTTTCCCGGTTCCACCCTTATTATTTATTACGCAAATAATCCGAGTCATAGTGAATATAATATTCAATATATCGGGCAGAATATACTGCCCGCTATTAAATCAGGTTAGCAAAAAAACTTCATATTTACAAGAGAATAAATTTCTGTTAAAATTGAAAAAAGATTTACTGGCCTGGGTGGCGGAATTGGCTTACGCGTGCGACTCAAAATCGCATGACCGCAAGGTCATGAGGGTTCGACTCCCTCCCCAGGCACACTTCGACTCACTTTGTTTGCTCAGTGTAAACTAAAATTTTTGGGATAATTTAATAATCACCCAGCCGGAGAAAACGCCGACTACGGCTCCGGCTAAGATATCCGAAGGCCAATGGACGCCGACGAAAACTCGGGCTATCGAGATCAAAAAGCTGGCAACAAAGAAAACTATGCCGGCTTTTTTGTTGTAATGATAAACGATATAAGATAAAGCGAAACAGAAACTAGCGTGCCCCGAAGGAAAAGAACTGGTATTCTCTTGGCTTATAAGTAAATTGACGTCATTTCCGATAAACGGCCTGGATCGCGACCAAAAAAGACGAATCAGTTCGGCAATGCCGAATCTGGCCAAAACCACAGCCAGTATCGTTTGGGCAGCTTTTCGTAAACTCTTTCGAAACAATAAAAGAGCCGCTCCGCCAAGAATATAAATAAGATATTCGGCGAAAAATACGCCCAAGGCGTCAAGGTACGGATATTTATCCGCCAATCCATTAATCTGCTGGAAAATTAAGATATCTAAATTCATTTTCGTAATATGACGGGTTCTGGGCCGGTCAGATCAATAACCTGCGAGGGTTTTGCCGGTTTCAAGTCGCCGGCGTCTAAAACCAAATCGGGTTGGTATTTCCTCGCCTTAAAGTATTTTAGAACTTCTTTGATTTTTGTGGTAGGAGGCTCGCCTGAAATATTCGCCGAAGTTTCGGCTAAGGGACCAACTCGCTTGATCAAGTGAAGCAGAAACTTATGGTTAGGAACCCTGATGCCTGGTTTTTTATAATGGAAAACTGCCGTCACTGGCCCTGGCCAAACTTGCTTAAGAAACTTTTCCTGCCTCGAATTAATTTTAGTTAATTTTTTAGCCATTTTAATGTCGCTGGTAAAAATAGGGATCAGCTTGTTTTTTGGCCTTTGCTTAATTTTGTATATTTTCTCAACCGCTTTTTTGTTCTCGGCGTCGCAAATTAATCCGTATACGGTGTCTGTCGGGCAAACCAACACATCGCCATTTTCAATGGCCCTAGCCGCCCTTTTTAGATCGGGACTAATCACTTCCATTAATCTAATTTAACCCATTTAATTTAAAATAAAAAGCCGCGGACAAAACCGTGGCTTTATTTTTTATACTCTTAAAATTTTCTAAAGAATTCTCTAAAATCATCCGCCAATCTCTCTAGCTCGGCGATAGACAAGGTTCCGTATCTTTGAGCTCCGGAATCTTTGATTTTTTTAAGGGCTAACTCCAGCGCGTTGATAATATCATCTATTTCTCTTTTTGAAAGCTCTAACCCGGTAATTCTCTCGTTAATCGTGCATTGCAAGCGCTTTGCTAGGCTGGCCAATTCGTTATTTTTTTGATCTATAAACTCGTATAAGGCGTGAACAACCGCCAATTTCCTCTGAAGCGTTAAGGATACCGAGACAACTAAATTATTATCCATTTTATCCTCCTTTTTGGAAAAGTTCTACCTTTTAGGATACTATCCTAACGCCTGCTTTTCTTCAATACCCTTTCGAATTT
>JBBTYF010000018.1:0-1485 GCA_038061935.1 Patescibacteria group bacterium
TAACATGCCGATTTTTTGAGAAGCAACTGGAGGCAAGCACTACCGGCAAAGAAGCCGAGCAATATCTTTTAAAGAGGGGACTCGCCGAAGAATCAATTAAAAAGTGGCGATTGGGGTATGCCCCCGATGTCTGGCAAGGATTGTCGGATTTTTTGGCTTCGAGAGGTTATACAAATAACGAAATCGAAAGAGCGGGGTTAGGTTTAACTTCAGAGAGGGGCTCTTTTTACGACCGGTTCCGCGGCCGGATTATTTTTCCGGTTTTTGATTTCAACTCGCAGGTAATCGGTTTCGGCGGCCGGGTTTTTAAGGAAAAAGATAAAGAAAATATTGCCAAGTACGTTAATACTCCCCAAACCATGCTTTATGATAAAAGCCGCACTCTTTACGGCCTAGATAAGGCCAAGGTGGAAATTCGTAAGAAAGATATTTGTATCATGGTTGAAGGATATATGGACGCGATTATGGCTTTCCAGGCGGGGACAGAGAATGTGGTGGCTACTTCAGGCACGGCTTTGACCAATTTGCAGCTTAAAATTTTAAAGCGTTATACTAATAATTTATTGACCGCCTTTGATATGGATATCGCCGGCGACTCGGCGACGAAGCGCGGGATTGAGCTTGCGCAAGCCCAAGGTTTTAATATTAAAGTGGTGACTATGACCGGCGGCAAGGATCCGGCCGATATTGTCGTCGAAAATCCGGAAAATTGGCTTCGCACGATCAATGAGTCGAAATCCATTTTACAGTTCTATTTCGAATCGGCTTTTAGTCATTTTGATGCGAAAACTCCCGAAGGCAAAAGAGAGATTTCCAAAGTACTCCTGCCGGTTTTAAAAATTATTCCTAATGCCATAGAGCGCGCCTATTGGGTGCAGGAGCTGGCGAGAAAACTGCAAGTGAAAGAGGAAATAGTGGAAGAGGAATTAAAGAATGTCAGCGGCGGTTCGGCGGCTACTCCGTTTTTGGAGGAAGAAGCGTTGATTTTACCAAAGATCATGACGAGAAAACAGTTGCTTGAGGAAAGAACCGCCTCTCTGGTTCTAAGGAATCCGGTTAGCACTCTTGCATTAATCACCGATGATTTTTTGCCGTACTTTGACCCGAAAATCCAAACTATTTTTGTTGATTTGAAACAGCAAAAATCTCCGGAAGCCGACGATTTCGTGAATTACCTTTTTTTAAGGGGCGAAGTCGAGGGCGAGAGCGTTGATTGCTTGGCCGAAGTGAAACTGAGCCTGAGAGAGATAGAGAAAATGGAAACGAAAAACAAACTGGAAGAGATTACCCATGAAATTGAAAAGGCCGAATTGGAAAAAGAACTGGAGAGGGTCAACAATCTCACGCGCGAATTTAAAAAACTATCTAACAAGTTATTGGACTGATTATGGTTAAGAAACACAAATCAAAAAAGAGGCGAAAACCGCCTGCGCATAAAGTTGTGGTGCGGCGAAGAAAAAAATCGGCCCGAGGCCGATCCGCCTT
>JBBTYF010000019.1:0-6176 GCA_038061935.1 Patescibacteria group bacterium
TTTTCACGCCGTAGGCGTGGGAATCAAGAAATGGAACGGGAGCGTTAGCGACCGTAACAATTCTTATTTTAGCAGAAATAATAAATAAAAAAAGCGATCCGCGGAGAACTGTTCTCCGCGCCTTTTTATTCTAATTCCGCATTGCTAAAATCTTTCTTTTCTTTATCTCTTATCCGGTTCTTAATAATTTCCCTGCAACCACTTTCTCCATTCATCGTTCTTAAAAGAAAATCTCGTTTGGTTATTGAAGGGAAATTCTTCTTTCCAATATAGTCGGGGTAACTTGACCATTTATAGTCTTCCAAAAATTTAATCACTTTTTCTGGATTTTTAATCCCTCTTTCTTTCCATTTTGGTTCTATTAGAGATACACCATTAGTATGAATGTAAGCAAAAACTGTTATCAACTGTTCGTCGGTTTTAATGTGAATCGCTTTAAATCTTCCTTGAAAAAGATGGCCCTTTCTGTTGTATTTTTTATTAAAATAAGCGGCGTAGCCAGCCCCCAATTTTCTCATAAATCGGGTGATCCCGTTCTCTTGAATTTGTCTTACCAATAAATGAATGTGATTTGGCATAAAATAAAAGGACAGAACTTCCACTAACATCTTACGAGTATCCGCGGAGAACTGTTCTCCGCGGGCTTTACTTGCTTTACGTTGTTCTCTTTTCCTCCTAATCTCAACCGGCTCGGTAGTATTGAATTCGTAAAGAGAAAAAATCCCTCGATAATAATCGTCTTTATTTTTAAAGGTCAATGTATCACCTACCCCTCGAAGCACAATATGGTAAATTTCGCTATTAATCAATTGAGGTCGTTTAATGGGCATAAAAATATTGAGTTTCGCGGAGAACAGTTCTCCGCGGATTTAATTATTATACTAAATATTTCAAAAATAAAAAGCCCCGCTCATCGGCGGGGCTCCTGCAGAATATTATTCCAGCTCTTTTTCTACGTCGTGAATTTCTTTCTGAATAATCTTTTCGGAAAGATTTAAAGCCGCCTTTAGGTCGGCATAAACCTTTTTTTCTTGCTCGTTAAAACCTGCCCTGGAATCAAACAGCTCGGTTTGTTCTTTAACCTCTTGTCTCAAGGTCGTAAAGACTTTAGCAAGGGTCTCTTCAGCCTCTTTTGTTTCTTTGCGCAAAAGTTTCTTGGTCGCGTAAACCTTGTAGATAAAGAAGCCGAGAGCCGCTATGCCCAATGACAAAAATGAGAATAAAAATAAAGCCAAGGTTTTGAAGGAAATCATGAACGACCCTAAAGCCAAGCCCTTAAAAGATACGGCTATCGGATAACCTTGTGAAGGATAGCTTAAGGCTCCCCTCTTGTCTTCGGCTTGAGCCGATAATTCATAAGCGCCTGATTTAACCAGGTCTTTCGTAGAGAAAGACCAGACTCCTTGTTCGTTGCTTAGAGCGTGCCATTCTTTAATGTTCTTGCCGTCTTTCTTCAAAAATATAGTAATCTCTGATTCGGCCGGAGCTTGCCCTTCCAGATACAGCACCTCTTCCCCGGCAATATAAATTTGAGGGTAAAAAGTGATTTGAGGACTTTCAATCGGAGCTATCTCCAAAACGGTTTTGGCTTCCACGCTGTTGCCGGCTTGATCCACCGCCCGAACGACAATCTTGTGTTGGCCGGGCGAATCAAATAACAGGGCAAAAGGATTGATTTGAGCCAGCATTAATTTCATAAAACTTTCCTGGTCAATTTGAAGCTTATAATAGCTGATGCCCGAGATATTATCATCCGTTTCAAAATATAAGTTCGGCTTGGGATTAGTGGAATCGCCCTGATTATCAACCACTACTTCAAAAGGCTGGGGCGGCGCGTTATCAACCTGAACCTTATAGTGAACGAGGTCATTCTTCCAGCCATTTTCATCTTGGAATCTTAAATGGAAATACCAAACGCCGCTGGCAATGTTTTCATAATCATTTGACTGAATCAAACCCTCGGAAATTGCGTCGGGAATTGTTTTTTCATTCTGATCCAAAACAAAGCTTATGCCGGTAATTTCAGGCGTCAGATTCCATTGGAAACGAGGGCTATTATTGTTGTACCACTCGCTCTCTTGAGGATGGGTCGGAGAAAAAATCGGTGATGAGATAACGTCGGCCTCTTTTTGAGAAAGAGCGTATTTGGCCGACTGAAAATAAGTTAAAATATTAGTGCCCTTGCCGTCATCGGCCAAAACTTCGGCCTTATCAAAAGTAAGATCAATTACTCCTTCTTTCTTTGCTTTAAACTCAATGGTAATCAAATTCTCTACCTTATTAATTCCGGGGTGCGGCTGGCCTCCGGCAAAATAAATTTCGCCCTTAAGGTTGTCAAAAACAGGCTCTGCCGGCCAGAGAGAAAAAACAGCATTATTTTTTGAGATATTCAGCACTTCCAGATTATCGGCCGGAAAGTAGACGGTCGCCTGAACGGCATTAACGGGCGTGCCGCCGGCATCCACCCTGACCTCTGCTTGAATATTGTCTCCCACAGTAAAACTTCCGCTCAAAGGCGAAAACATCAGCGAAGCGCCGACAGCCTTGGCTTCGGTAATAGAAAATAGAAAATAGAAAATAGCCAACCAGAGGCTGATCCGCCTTAGGCGGAAAAACAGAAATAAAAATTTATAATTGACTTTTTTCATAATTCTAGATGCTATTTTCTAAATTCTGGTGATCGACCGGAGTTATTTTTCCTTTAAAGTTTTCTGCCGCTACTTCCGTCTTTTTCTTGATATTCTCTAATATATTCTTTTTCTGGCGAACCTCTCGATATTTCCTTCGGCCGTAATAAAAAGCAACCAGCAAACAGAAAACCGTTAAGGGTAAGAGGACAAAAATCAATTCTCCCCAACTCAAGAATAAAGCCCAAACGTTAATGCCTCTTTTCGTCATATAGAAAAGCTGATCAACAGGTATCACGTCAATCTTTTCTGAAGTTTCCCGCCAATTTATGGCTTTATCAAAAGCTCTGACAATAATGGCGTATTCTCCCGTTTCAAGAGAGGGCAGTTTGTAGGGACTATTCACTTCAACAAAAAAGCCGGTATCTTCCTGCAGGAGAGCCTGATGAAGATTAATGGTTTTAAGCTCAAAATGGTCCAGACCGGAAAGAGAATCGGTCGTAATAAAGGAAATAATTGGCTCTTGGGAAGTAACTGACGAAGATTTTAATTTCGGATCAATTGTCAGAGAAAAAACAGCGGGCGGAGTCGTGTCTATTTGAACCGGGAAATTACTCGCGTCTCCCCAACCGCCGCCTTTTTTAGCTTTGACATGAAAATACCAAAGGCCGTCGGCTAAATCAGCGTAAGAAACAGAAGTTTGATCTCCTTCAGAAATATTATCCGGAATACCATAAAAATCATGATCTATGGCGTAGCTGAAATCAGTCACGAGTGTTTCTTTCCCCCAACTAAAGGTTGGACTGTTATTGCGATACCACTTATTCTGGTCGGAATGGGTTGAAGAAAAAACCTTGGGACCGGCCGGAGGAGGTATTTTGAGAGAATATTGGCCCTGGCCAAGCGAACTTAGAATATTAGTACCCTTGCCGTCATCAAGCAACACCAGTGAAGTCTCTAGAAAAGAAATTGTGGTTTCGCCCGGAGCAATAGCCCTGAAAGTAATAGTGGAAACCAGACCGGCCGAAGTATTAATGCCGGGAGAAGGCGATCCTCCGCGGAAAGTAGCCCGACCCTGTTCGTTGGAGTAACTGGGCTGAGCCACCCAAACCGAAATAAATGATTTGCCGGCTGTCGGATTGGCAATCTGAAGCTTTTTGGGGTCAAACTCTACATCTACCCTGACCGCATTGACGTTATTGCTGTTGGTATTTAATAAGATGGAAATATCGAAAGTGCCACCGACATAAAAAGTGCCTGAAGTTGGAGAAAAATACAAAGAAGCTCCGGCGGCTTTAGCCGAAGTACTAACCGCGAAACAAAACATTAAAATTGTCCCGATTAAAAATAATTTATTCATAACCATTTCCTGTTTTAGGCCCTCTTAATCTTTCGGCTAACCTTTCAGATTCTTTTTTAGCTTCTTCTTCCAAATTCCTCATTTCGTGGATTTTCCCTTCCATTTCTTTGACATCTTCAATCTCTTTTTCCGCTTCTCGTACCTCCCTCTTTAATGTTTTAGCCAAACCTCTTTTTCTCAAAAAGAAATAATAAATACTAAAGCCCGCGGCCGAAAATAACAAGATAATACAAGCCCAAATCAGCCACCAGGGCAAGCTCGCCTTGCCGATTCTCAAGCCTCTTTCGGTGTATGAAAATACCGGACTGACTACTCTAAGGGTTGATTTGCTTTCTCGCACATTACCCGCTTGGTCGTGAACTCTTACTAAAATAACATACTTCCCCGGCGCTTCAAAAGGAATCTTATAAGGACTTTGGCTTTCAATGAAGAAGGGACTGGCTGATGACTTGGAATCCGACAGATTTAGAGTGCTGACCTCGTAATAATCAATGCCCGAAGCCGAATCCTTAGCCGAAAAAAAGGCTAAAGACCCGTTAATATCCACCTTAAAAGCTTCGGGAGGAGTGCTGTCAATTTGAACCGGATAGTTACTCACGCCGCTCCAAGTATTTTGTTTTTTAACCTTGAGATGAAAATACCAGACACCGTCTGTAATATTATTTAAAGTAACCGAGTTTCCGTCTCCCTCGGAGATATTATCCGGAATCCCTTGGGGATCCTGGTCTAAAACATAACTGAAGTCGTTGGCTAACCATTCTTTTTCCCAATAAAAACTTGGATTATTGTTTTTAGACCAGTCGGTTAAGCTGGGATGGGTTGAAGAAAAAATCTTAGGGCCTTCGGACGGTTTGATCGTCAAATTGTATTCTCCAATACCGGTACTTTTCAAAATATTCGTTCCCTGACCGTCAGCTAAAAGAATCTGCGAAGAATCGGCAAAAGAAATAACCGCCCGGCCCTGGGCTTTGGCCCGGAAAGTAATGGTGGAAACCAGGCCCGAAGAAGTATTAATGCCCGGGAACGGCACGCCTCCTCTAAAACTGATTACCCCCTCTTCGTTTGAGTAAAAAGGCTGGTCGGCCCAAATTTCCACGAAAGAAATTCCCGCCGTCGGGCTGGCCACCTGAAGGAGTTCCGCCGGAAATCTTAAATCTGCCTGGACGGCGTTAATGCTGTTTTTCTCGGTATTCATAAAGATCGAAACATCAAAAGTACTGCCCACAAAAAAAGTACCGGTCGGGGGCGAAAGATACAAAGAAGCCCCGGCCGCCTCTATTGCAGAAACGGCTGTAAAAGAAAGCACTAAAACAATAAAGATGAAAAATGCCTTATTCATGGTTGAGCCGATTTCTCCTTACAAAAAACAGAATTATTCCTCCTATAATCAAGATCAAAACAGCTACCGCTATAAAGTATTTGTAAGGAAGCGGCTTGTTCTGAGGCAATTGTTCGACGGTAATATGATTACCGGCCTTATCAACCGCTCTCACTTTTATTATACTCCTTAACCCCTGATCTTTCAGCACATAAGGACCGGCCGTTTTAACCCAATCTCTCTCCCCCTCTTTGACTTCATAGTAATCAAGGCCGGTCTGCCTGTCGGTGGTGAAAAAAATGATAAAATATTTTCCATTAAAAGCTGACGACACTTGATTGATTTCAATTTTAAAAATCTCGGGAGGAGTGCTATCTTTCGCCAATTCTTCCTGCCATTCCTGTTTAGGGGTGCTCGACACCCCGGGCAATATCGTCAAAGTTGATCCTTTAGAGCTAAGTTTTGCCGACGTGCCCAAACCGTCATTGAGCAGAACTTGGGATGTTTCTAAAAACTCGACTTTCGCTTTTCCGCCAAAGGCGGATCCGCCTCGGGCGGAAAAGATAATTTTACCCAAAATATTGCTTTCTCCGGGATCGCCGGGTATTTTACCGCAATATCCTCCCGCCGAACCTCCGCTGAAAGAAATAAGTCCCTGATTCTCGTCAATGACGGGCGGAGCCGCCCAAAAATTTAGAATAGAGCCGCCTTGGCTGAAATCAACAGCGCTTAAAACCTCTTGAGGAAATTTCAAATCTGCCTGGACAGCGTTGATACATTCTCCTTCGGCATCAATTCTGATAGCCATAATAAAAGTATCGCCCTGATGATATTCCCCCTTATCCGGCGCTAAATATAAAATCGCTGCCTG
>JBBTYF010000019.1:6276-7910 GCA_038061935.1 Patescibacteria group bacterium
ATAAAGAGTTTTCTCCTGGAGATTGGCGTTACCTAGGTCGTAAGACCAGGTTCCGTCAATTTTAGCTTTAGTATTTTTGACAACCTCTTTGCCCGCGCTTGAAATAGAAATACTTACTTCGCTTTGAGGAGCGGTTTCGCCTTTCAAGACGTTTCCTTTAAGTCCGACCGTGGGAGGAAGAAAAATGCCTGAAATGGTCGTGGTCATGGCTTCAGACAAAGTGAAAGTAACTGAAAAAGCAACGGATTCTCTGTTCTCTTTGTCTTTCACCCTGAAGCTAAAAGTATGAACTCCGGCCGAAATATCAAAAATCCTCATTTCAAAGTTGCCGGAAGAATCAGCTTCTTGGCCGACAATAAATATCTCGCCGTCTTTTAGAATAGTTATGATTGCTCCAGGGGAAGTTATTCCTTGAAGAACAAGTATCGATGAGGGAGGGGTGTAGCCTCCTCCGCCGCCCGCGACCGGAACGGTTGAAGGAGTAGCGCTGCATTCTGTAACATTGAAAGTGCAATCTATATAGCACTTTAAGGTTCCCCCTCCCCCATAGCCCAAGCTTACACAAGTTTCGCCGTTAAAATCCGGGGGATCGCAACTTTCTCCCCACTCTTTCGCGCCATTGCCGCAAACAGCCGCCGCAGTGACCGTTATAATAACCGAGGTTTGAGAGGCCTGGACAGTCTTGTAAAATAAAAAGGGACTAAAAAATAGTCCCGAGACGATAAGGGTGATCAGCAGATTAATTAAAAAAATCCGAGGACATAAAAACATATTATAACCATACGATAATCAGTGTTATTATTTCTCTTTCAAAACATTAAACGCTTTTTTAAATTTCTTGCTGGATTTCTGGCAAGATGCGTTAATTTCTCCGAATCTGGCTAAAATATTATTGCCGGACTTACGCATAATTAAAATCAACCCGGCCAACAAAACAATCCCGCCCGCGATTGAAAGCCAAAAAGCCAAAGACTTCGGCGGCTGGGGCAAAGTGCCTCTTTTAAAAACTTCGAAAGGAAATTTAAATTCGGTGACTTCTTCCTCGGTTTTATAAACCTTAACTTTCCCGATATAAGAACCCACCGCTAAATTAACAGGAAATTCGGCTAAGCTATTGCCTCTTTTGAATGACTCAACGTAAGTCAGATCCGTATCTTCAGCAGAGCCCAATAATTGCTGTCCCAAGCTATCGTAAATTTCGAGAGAAACACGACTGGGCCTGACCTTGGCGTTGCCTCTATTATCAATGATAAAAGCAATTTTTATCGGCCAACCCTCTTCCATGGGTATAAAATCCAAATTTTGCACCGTATAATCAATGACTTCTTTCTCAACCACAGCCAGGTCTAGTTCAATAGCCACCCCAATGCCGATTGACACTGAAGAAGCCGCTCCCGCTGTTTCAGGTTGAGTGGTTATTCTTATCTCGCCGCCATAACCGCCGGGCGTGGCGTCTTCAGGAACATCAATGATAATTGTCACGGGAAAGAGCTTAACAAGCGGTATGGTAAATTCCTTTCCCGGTTGAATCGTAATCCAACTCTTCATCCTTTCCGGGACATTAATTTCAGCTACGGCATGTAAAAGATCCTCGGGCGTTCCTTGAGTAATGTAAACGGTTTTTTCAAAATGAG
>JBBTYF010000020.1:0-1008 GCA_038061935.1 Patescibacteria group bacterium
CTCTCATTAAACGTTCACGCCGAGGACATGGGCCAAATCGTTGGCCGTGAAGGTTCAACCGCCAGAGCCATCAGATCTTTGGTTCGCATTATCGGTCTTAAGAATCACGCAAGAGTGAATTTGAAGATCGAAGAGCCGGAAGGTGGCCGAGGACCTCGCGTCCGAAGACCCGAGGGATCAGGATATGGAAGCAGGCCCGAAGGATCGGGACTTGACGAATTAAAACTCTAAAACGTATCCTTGACGTTTAACCCCGCCCTCTATGCTCATGACAAAAGCTTTTATGGTTTGGAATTATTAATAAAGATTTCAAACAACTATTAGCTATGTGATGGGCTTAGAGGGCGGGGTTTGTGTTATTATAAATTATATGATTCGTTTCGATATTATCACCATTTTTCCTAATATTTTTGATTCTTATATTAAAGAATCGCTAATTGCGCGCGCTCAAGCAAAGCGCTTCATTAAGATTCGAGTTCATAATTTGAGAAAATGGACGAACGATCGCCATAAAACCGTTGACGACCGGCCGTTCGGCGGGGGATTGGGCATGGTTTTAAAAATAGAACCGCTCTTCAAAGCGATAAAAGCTTTGAAGAAGAAATCGGCCCAAGGCCGATCCGCCTTGGGCGGAAACGCCAAGGTAATCCTGTTTACTCCTCGAGGTAAAAAGTTTGACCAAAAAACGGCTTACAGGCTCGCTCAAGCAGAGCACCTTATTTTCATCTGCGGACGCTATGAGGGCGTGGACGAAAGAGTGGCCCAGCACCTGGTTGATGAAGAGATCTCCATCGGCGACTATGACTTGATGGGCGGGGAATTGCCGGCCATGGTTGTTATTGAAACTGTTTCAAGGCTGATCCCCGGAGTTTTGGGTAAGCCCCAGCTACTCAAAGAAAGAATCACCAAGAACAAGGGTTTTATCGAATACGAGCAATATACCAGGCCCGAGGTATTTTCCGCCAAAGGCGGATCCGCCTCGGGCGGAAAGAAATGGCACGTACCCAA
>JBBTYF010000021.1:0-7269 GCA_038061935.1 Patescibacteria group bacterium
GAAGAAAGGGGAGTAGTTGGCCCCGGCGATGGAGCGAAACCCCGCGAGATTCTGGTAGCGGGCCCCGCCGCACCGTTGGCGGATTTGCCTGCGGTTGATGAGTCATCCTCCGCTGAAGCTGCGCCGGGCGAGGAAAAAGAAGAGGGCGATAAGTGGCAGAAGGTATAATTTTCCAATTACCAATTAACAATTTTTCAATTTTATGATGAAAAAGAAAAAAGACGAAGAAGTAAAAAGTCAAAACTCCGATCTTCAAGAGGCGATCGATGAAATCAAGCAGCGGTTCGGCGAAGGCGCGATTATGAAACTCAAAGACGTTAGAGCCGTTGACGTTGATGTGATTCCGACCGGTTCCATATCTTTGGATCTCGCTCTGGGAGTTAAGGGACTGCCTAGGGGCCGGGTCGTTGAGATTTTCGGAGCAGAATCTACCGGAAAATCTACCTTAGCTTTACATATTTTAGCCGAGGCTCAAAAGAAAGGGGGAGTCGGAGCTTTTATTGATGCTGAACATGCGATGGACCCTGATTACGCCAAAAAAATCGGGGTTGATACCGATGAGCTTCTGATTTCCCAGCCTGATTCGGGCGAACAAGCTCTGCAAATCGTGGAAACCCTGATTAGGTCTGGCAAGGTTGATGTGATTGTGATTGATTCGGTAGCGGCTTTGACTCCCAAAGCCGAGATTGCCGGAGAAATCGGCGATCAGCATATCGGCCTTCAGGCGAGATTAATGTCAGCCACCCTGAGAAGGCTAGCTAGTATCGTTTCTCAGACGAAGACCTTGGTTATTTTCTTGAACCAAACCAGAATGAAAATCGGGGTGATGTGGGGCTCGCCCATTACTACTCCCGGGGGATTAGCCTTGAAGTTTTATTCTTCGGTTAGGGTTGAATTAAAAAGAATCGCCCAAATCAAAAAAGGCGAAGAAATTACCGGTTCCCGCATCAGGGCGAAAATTGTTAAAAATAAAGTAGCAGCCCCTTTCAAGACCGCCGAATTCGATATTTTCTACAATGAGGGCATTTCTTATATTAGCGATCTTATAAATATTGGTATGAAACTTGAAATAATAAAAAAAGCCGGCAGCTGGCTTCAGTATGAAGACACGAAACTGGGGCAGGGGACGGAGGGCGCAAAGAGCTTCCTAAAAGAGAATCCGCCGGTTCTTAAAAAGTTGAAAGATTCAGTCCTAAATGCCGAGCCCGTTTAATGGCGTTGGCAAGCTTGCGCTGATGCTTTGAGCAGACGCCAGTTCTTTTTTTTGCTCTTATTTTACCTAAGCCGGAAACGAAATGACGGATGATTTTTACATCCTTGAAATCTATTTCTTCCGCATTTTTTTTACAAAAATAACACTCCATAATTTCTGATAAAAATTATTTTTTATAAGCAGTTTTTTAAAACGGGATGTCTTTGACGTCTATTTCTTCTTCGCCTTTTGGTTCGACCGATGTTTCTTCCTCGATAACCGGTATTTCCTCCTTAGCGTCATTCTTGTCCATAGATTCTTGCTGAGGCTTTGTTCCGCCGCCTGCGAGCCTTGGTCCCATTTGCAGGGTTTGGGCGACGATTTCGGTCCGATATTTTTTAACACCCGCAGCATCCTGCCAAGACCTTGTTCTTAATCTGCCCTCAATCATGACGAGCGCCCCTTTGGTTAAGAATCGGGAAGCGATTTCGGCCAGTTTTCCCCAAACAACTATCGTGTGATATTCCACTTCCTGTTGTTTTTGGCGGGTGTTCTTATCGATCCAAATTCTATTGGTCGCCATGCGGAAGTTGCCGACGGGTTGTCCCGAAGGAGTGCTTCTCAATTCCGGGTCAGCGGTGAGATTACCGATAAGGATGACTTTATTTAAATTCATAGCTTCTAATCTTTCAAAATTTCGTCTAGTTTTTTCTCAATTTCCTGTAGTTCGACCTTTGGCTTACTTGCGTTTGCCTCTTTTTCCGCTTTTTTAGAGAATTCCGCTCTTCTTAAGACTCTGGCCTTGAACTTGACCAGCTTTTTATTTAAAACAAAAAATCTTTGGATTTGTTTTTCTTCCTTGAGTTTGTCTTCGATTTCTTTGATTTTCTCGGGCTCCGAATTAAAGTCCATCGTGGTTAAAAAGCCGTTTGAGTGCTGGCTGAGCGGGGTCGTATCCAAAGCGGAAATAACTCTTTCTGAGAGGTTTTTTTGCTCGTCTTCGGAGCTTCCCGGCAAAGGTAGATAATCTAATTCGTAAAGTTTCATACGTTTATGATATACTAGGAGAATATGAAAGTCAACTCATTCGATAAACTCAGGGTAAACTCAAATATTTTTAAAGCTTATGATATTCGGGGTATTTATCCCAGAGAAATCAATGAAAAAGCCGTTTATTTGATAGGCAGAGCCTTCGTTAAGTTTTTGGGCAAATCAAGGCCCAAAATAGCAGTTGGCAGAGACAATCGTCTTTCCAGCCCGGCCCTGCGCAAGAGTCTGGTCAAGGGACTTAAGGATTCCGGCGCAGATATTATTGACATCGGTTTGTCTCCCACGCCCGCGCTTTATTTTGCCGTGGCTCATTACAGTTACGACGGGGGCATTAATATCACCGCCAGCCATAATCCCAAAGAGTATAACGGGCTAAAGCTGGTTAGGGAAAAAGCCATACCCATCGGCGAAAATACCGGCCTTAAACAGATCCTGAAACTTGCGGAAAACGCCATCGTTAGCGACAAAATCGGTCGGGTTAAAAAAAAGCAGGTTATTGACGATTACCTGAAATTTAACCTTAGAGGAATGAATTTGGCGGCATTAAGGCCGTTGAAAATCGTGATAGATACGGCCAATGCAGTCCCCGGGATTCTTATCCCGAAGCTGGCCGGAAAATTACCCTGCAAGATTTATCATATTTTTAAAGAATTGGATGGTAGTTTTCCCAATCATTCTCCCAACCCTTTAGTCAAAGAGAATCTTCGTTCGCTCTGTAGCGAAATTAAGCAAAAACAGGCTGACTTCGGCGTAGCTTTTGATGGAGACGGAGACAGGGTATTTTTTGTCGATGAAAAAGGAGGAATTATCTCGGCCGATATGATTATCGCCTTAATGGCCGAATTTATTCTAAAAGATAATCCTGGGAGTAAAATTCTATACGATATTCGCTCCAGCCGGGCGGTGAAAGAAATTATTGAAGAAAACGGGGGGAAACCGGTCATGTGGCGGGTTGGGCACACTTTTCTTAAAGAAAAAATGAGAGAAGAAAATATTCTTTTCGGAGGGGAATTTGCCGGGCATTTTTATCATAAAAAGCATTATTTTTGCGAAGCCCCTTTGTTCGTTTTATTAAAAATTATAGAAATGATTTCGATTGAAGGAAAGGCGCTTTCGCAACTGGTAGAGCCGTACCGCAGATATTTTCATTCCGGAGAAATAAACTTCCAGGCGCAGGATAAATTAGGTAAAATAAAAGAGCTGGAGAAGCGTTTTAGCGACGGTAAAATTATCAAAATAGACGGCTTAAGAGTTGATTTTAAAGATTGGTGGTTTAATGTCCGGCCGTCTAATACGGAACCCCTTTTGCGGTTAATTATAGAAGCAAAGACAAAAGATTTATTAGATAAAAAGAAAGCAGAGCTTTCGGCTCTGCTTAACCTGGATCGGTAGTTGAGCTTAATTTTTAAGCTCAACCCCAGGGCAATGCGATTGCCCGTTCCCAGGGCGATTCTCGCCCGCTGAGTGGTTAACCACTCAGCCCCATTTTTTTGCGCACATCCTGCATGGTGGCCTAGTAGCCGAATAAATACACAGGTTGCACCTGTGTATTTTCTTTGATATAGTTAATTTAATATGCCATCAAAACATCCTAAATTTGTTACAGGCGAGCTTTATCATATCTTTAATAGGGGAGTAGAAAAAAGAGAAATTTTTCTGCAAACTTCAGATTTTTTCCGTTTTATTTCTTGTCTCTACGAATTGAATGAGAAAGGATTAATTAAAATGAGAGATCGAATAGAGGAGCGGCAAAAAAGAAAAAGAGAAAAACACACAGGTGCAACCCGTGTATCTAGGGGAGAGGCATTGGTAGAGGTTGTTGTTTTTTGTTTAATGCCAAATCATTACCATTTAATTTTACGTCAATTAATCGACGGTGGCATCTCCCTCTTTGTAAAAAAATTAGCTAATAGTTATGTCGGGTATTTTAATGAAAAATATAGTAGGAAGGGGATGGGCTCTTTATTTCAGGGGCGTTTTAAGGCGGTGCACATTAAAAATGACAAACAGTTTTTCAATTTAATTTGTTATATTTTTACTAATCCAGTAGAAATTATAGAAAAAGACTGGAAAGAGACGGGGTCTAAAAATCCCAAGAAGGCTATTCAGTTTTTAAAATCATATCGCTGGTCAAATTTTTTGGACTGCATAGGAGTATCCAACTTTCCCTCCGTAACTAAAAGAGATTTTGTAACGGATTTTTTTGGTGGCCCTAGTAAAATTGAAGAATCGGTTGAGGGTTGGATTTTATATAAAACAGAGCTTAAAAAGGGAATTGGAAGTATTGAAGATATAATTCTTGAGTAGATTAAAAATACACAGGTGCAACCTGTGTATTTTCTTTTCGGCCTTCTTTAACGGGTTAAATCAGCCCCATTTTTTTGCGCACATCCTGCATGGTGGCTTGGGCGATAATTTGAGCTCGTTTTCTTCCCCGCTCCAGAATCTCTTTTACATAGACCTCCCTTAAAATGAGTTCTTTTTTCTTTCGGCGGAAAGGTTCTAGTTTTAAAATCAAAAGTTCAGCTAATGATTTTTTAAAATCGCCGTATCCCTTATTTTTGAATTTTTTCTCGATTTCGCTGATGGATTTTTGGCCTATGAGCGAATAGATTGTTAAAAGATTGGAAATGCCCGGTTTCTTTTCGGGGTCGTATTTAATAACTTTCCCGGTGTCGGTTACGGCCGACATGATTTTTTTCTTGACGATTTCAGGTTCGTCAAAAAGGAAAAGGCACGTTTCGGGCTGGGACTTGGACATTTTTTTCTTAGGATCATGTAAGGACATGATTCGGGCTCCCTGTTCTATCATAAGCGACTCGGGGACCCTAAATGTTTTGCCGTATTTCTGGTTGAATTTTTTGGCCAGATTTTTGGTCATTTCCAGATGCTGTCTTTGGTCTTCGCCCACCGGCACCGAGTCAACTTGATATAGAAGAATGTCAGCCGCCTGCAAAATAGGGTAGTTCAAAAGCCCGGCGTTGACACTGTCTTTAAATTGCTTGGACTTGTCCTTGTACTGGGTCATTCTTTCGAGTTCCCCTAAGGGAGCCAAGGTATTTAACAGCCAGCAAAGCTCGGTGTGCTCTTTAACTTCAGACTGGATGAAAATGATGCATTTTTCTGGGTCAAGCCCGACGGCGATAAGTTCAATCGCTGTTTGCATTACCTGGGCAGGAAAGGTTTTCGGGTCTTGGGTCACGGTTAAAGCGTGCAGGTCAGCTACAAAGAAAAGGCACTCTCCCGTCTCCTGGAGTTTTTTCCATTGCGAGACGGCCCCTATATAAGAGCCGATGTGCATGGAGCCGGTTGGTTGGATGCCGCTGATGATACGCATGTTTTTTATTAAACTTCAATAATAACGGGTAAGATCATTGGGCGTCTTTCGGTTCTCGCATAAAGAAAATCACCGATGTAGTTTCTGACGTTGTCTTTTACATACGACCAGTTGACCGCTCCGCCCGATCCGGTCGATTTTTCAACAATCTCGATCACTTTATGGCGGGTGTCTCTTAATAATAACTTAGATTCTTTTAAGTAAACGAACCCTCTAGATATTATATCAGGAGAACCTTTAACTTTGCCAGTTTTTCGGTCGATGATGGCGATAACCACAAACATTCCGTCTTTAGACAGGGTTTGTCTGTCTCTTAAGACCACTTCGCCGACATCGCCGACTCCGAGCCCATCCACCATAATGTAGCTGGCTTCAACGGACTTGGGCTCTATCGCAATACTGTTTTGAGTTAAAGCGATAACCTGGCCATTTTCAACTACGGCAATGTTTTTTTCCGGTATGCCGTTTTCTCCAGCCAAAATCGCATGGTTAACCAACATTGAGTATTGACCATGGATCGGCAAAAAGAACTTCGGCTGCATAATATTCATCATTTCTTTCAATTCTTCTGCCTGACCGTGTCCGCCCGCATGAATATCCATCATTTTGTAATGGAAAACCCTAACCTGCTGGCGGTAAAGCTCGTCTTTTAAGATCTGAACGGTTCTTTCGTTGCCCGGTACAACCGATGAGGAAAAGATGACCGTATCCTGTTTTTTAAATCTCACGAACTTATGTTCGCCATTGGCGATTTTCATTAAAACAGCCCGATCCTCACCCTGAGCTCCGGTGCAGATTAGGGTTACTTTATGATCCGGGAAATTCTGCATTTGGTTGGGCTTGATCAAAGTGCCTTTTTCCGATTTAATGTGCCCTAATTTTTTGCAGATTTCGACGTTGGTTCTCATAGAGTAGCCGTCTACCGCCACATGTCGGCCGTATTTCTCAGACAAGGCGATAAGTTGCTGGATTCTGTTGATTAAAGAGCCGAAAGTAGCAGCTATAATGCGGCCCTTAGATTGTTTGAAGATTTCTTCAAGGTTTTCTATGATTTTTCTTTCCGATAACGAGTGGCCTTTTTCTTCCGCTCCAGTTGAGTCGGACATCAAAAGCAAAATGCCTCTCGAGCCAATTTCTTTTAATCTGGAGAAGTTGGTTGGCCTGTCAAAAACCGGATCGTCGTCGAATTTGAAGTCCGAGGTGTGTATTAAATTACCGATAGGGGTTTGGATGAAAAGACCCATATTGTCGGAGATATTATGGTTCTGTTTGAAAAACTCAACCACGAACGGGCCGAGCTTAACCTTGGTGCCGTCTTCCACTCTGGTTAAATTAAGTTTGGGCAGATAGGAAAAATCTTCCTGTCTTTTTAGGATAATTCCGGCCGTCAGCCCCGAAGCGAAAAGCGGCACGCCGTGCCCCAACTTTTCCACGATATAGGGGACAGCGCCGATGTGATCATAATGGCCGTGGGTGAAAACTACGCCAACCACATTTTTTTCCTTACCTCTTAAATAGGAAGCATCCGGGATAATGTAGTCAACGCCCGGCATGTCTTCTTCGGGCATGCGCAAACCCAAATCAACGATTAAAATCGTTTTTTCGTACTCAATGCACATCATGTTGCGGCCGACTTCGCCTAGCCCTCCCAAAGGAATGATTCTTAAGTTAGGTGCCACATGGCTTGTGC
>JBBTYF010000022.1:0-14140 GCA_038061935.1 Patescibacteria group bacterium
TAATTGTTTTTCTCATAAGCAAATGAATTGTAGCAAACCGGGAAAACATGTCAAGGGCTGAAATGACAGAGACCCAACCTCTGTCACTATGTCGACCCATATCTCGCTTCAGCGCAACCTTAACTTAAAAGATATCGCAGTATTTTTCTTTTGATCTTATGGGTATTGCCGTGTCTCAAAAGTCCGAAATAAGAATTTAGCGCTGCAGAATTATAATCGCTATTTTGAATATTTTTAATCAATCTTACCCTTGTAGTATTCCTTAAAATCCTGTGATCAAAAAAGTGCTTCCAGCCTAAAAAATCCATACCAGATGATAATGTTTTTATAAATATTTTATCGGGATGCAAAGTAAGTTTCAGCTCATTTTGCAGGAAATCATTTATTGGGCCTATTTTACTCTTTAAATATTTCTTATTTTCTGACAATATGACAAAGTCATCTGCATATCTGATATAGTATTTTACTTTTAGCTTATGCTTTACGAACTGGTCAAATTCGTTCATATAGATATTGGCGAAAAGCTGGGAAGTCAGGTTGCCAAGGGGCAGGCCCGTGCCGTATTCTGCAGAGCGAAAACTGAATATTATTTCCCTTAAAAGACAGATAATGTCATTATCCGGTATATATTTTCTCAGAATTTCCAATAATATATTCTGGCCAATGCTGGCAAAAAACTTTTTAATATCGCCTTTCAATATCCAGCAGATTCTCGTATTATTTTTAGAAACACTGCGGGCAAAAAAGCGGAACCTGTCGAGCGACTTGTGCGTGCCTTTATTTTTCCGGCAAGAAAAGGAGTCCGAAATAAATGTTTTATCAAAGAAAGGATACAATAATCTGTAAACCGCATGGTGCAAAAGTCGGTCTCTAACGCTTGCCTTATGAATAATTCTCGTCTTCGGGTCTTTTATTTTAAAACATTGGTAACCGCCATGCCTATATTTATGGTTGATAAGATCCCTGTGGAGTGATAAAATATTATTCATCAGGCGCAATGAGAATTCCTGAACATCGGGTTTATTCCCCTTGCCCCTTAGGAATTCCCGCCAAGCTTCTAACAAATTATCGGCATCCGCAATATTTTCAAATTTATGACTCAATTGAATTTTCATAATCAAAATAACGGTCCATTTAATCCCCCCCCCCACGGGTCAGTTCAGTTTAAGTTTGATTCAAAAACTGGTCCAGGATTACAAACTGTGGCATGGATTCCTGCCTAATTTCCAAAAAGATTCTCGTTATACGATCGGGACAAAGATTGATTCTTTATTTTTAGAAACGATTGAGCTGATAATAAAAGCGAGCTACTCGGATAAGGTGGAAAAACTTATCTCGTTAAAAAACGCCTCAGTAAAATTAGACCTATTGAAATTCTTCTTGCAGGTAGCCTGGGAAATAAGATCATTAGACAATAAGAAATATATTTCGCTTTCTGAAAGACTGGATGAAATCGGCAAAATGCTGGGAGGGTGGATTAGAGTTCTAAAATAAACCCGTCTCTAATGGGACGGGTAAAAAATAAAGAGAGTTGCGGGGACGGCAGAAAACCCACTGGTTGTCAGCATTCCAGACGTTGTCAGGATTGCTCCAATTGCTGTTGAGCCAAAGCTCGGAATCATTGCGCTCCACATAGAACACGTTCAGGTTGCCATCGGAATCGGTAATGTATAAAGCGTCTTCTAAACCACTGCCCTTTGAATACTCTCCAGGCTGTATTTTATCCGGTATTTGAAATACCCTAACGCCCTACACCAAGTATCTTCATTTTTTGGAAATTATCGATGACCCTCTCGGAAGCCGTAGCCGTCGAGATTCTGCATTGCAATAATTCCGGAATTCGGCCGCCTGAAGCCGTAGCCACAGGCAGATTCGCCTACTATCTAATTTTAATCATAATCTGTTATTGCGAAAGATAAAAGCCCTCTCTCGTATTACGAAACAAGAGAGGGCTTTACGTCCAAGGGCCGAGAGACCAAGTTTCCAAACAGGAACTAAATCTTCAAGAGTCCAAGGACTTTTTTTACTTGCGGGGACGGCAGAAAACCCACAGGTCGTCAGCATGCCAGACGTGGCCAGGATTGCCCCAATGGCTGCTGAGCCAAAGCCCGGAATCATGGCGCTCCACAGCGAACACGTGCAGGCCGCCACCGGAACCGGTAATGGGTTCCATTCCGATAAGAACCCACTCGTTATTCGGCTGGTCCTTATATTGCAAGCGCAATTGAGGGCCGACTTCGGGTGGACAAAGTTCCAGACCGAGCTCTTTGGCACGACCATAAATCTGATCACGACGAGCGCCTTTCTTGAAACCGAGTTCGGCGACCGTAACTTTAACCAGGTCCACTTCTGTTCCCTCGGTAGCCGCTGTAAAAGCGGGTTTTCCGAGAATGTCGTTGGCCCATTCGCTGACATTAAATCCGCTGTCTTTTAGGGCCTTGCGGAAATCATCAGCGGTCTTGAGGCCAGTGCCGAGTTTGATGGTTTTCCAGATTTTAAACTGATGCTCTAATCCCTCAACCACCAACTCTCCAGATAGAAAACGACGAACGCCTTCCATCCCACCCAGTTTATTTACCACAGCCTCCACCTGCCCAAGATTTAGTTCACCATACTTCATTTTCCTTCTCCTTCTTTCGGCTTTTTGCCGAAAATTTTTCCTCTTCCCGAGGTTATGGGGCCACGACCGTAGTCACAGCCATAAAACTTCGGATCATCCAAAATCTTATGGCCATGACTACGCGCAAGTTATTTATTTAAAAAGAACGAATACTATACTATACACCCGGTTATATGATTTGTCAAGCTTCGAATAGGGTTTGAGTTGAGGCTTGGCCGTCCAGGGCTCGGTTCACGAGCTTATCGGCTTCCTCGTTTTTTTCCCGAGGAACGGCAACGAATTTAAGCCTACTAAATTCTACTTTCAGATTCCAAACTTTCAAGAATAATTCCTGGATTTTAGGTTCCATAATTTTATATTCGCCGTTCATCTGTTTAACTAAAAGCTCCGAATCTGATCTCACTTCAACTTCGTGATTTTTCAAAACAGCTTTGCCGTAAAGCGCTTTCACTTTCTTTAAAGCAAAAATAACCGCTTCATATTCAGCTTCATTGTTGGTCCTGACGCCAATCGTTTCTCCGTACTCTTTTAATACTTTGCCCGTTCCATCGCAGACGACAACTCCGAAAGCTGCGGGCCCTGGGTTGCCTCTTGAACCGCCATCAGTATAAATAAGAACCTTGTCTCGCTTCGCTTGCAAGAACCTTGATTCCTCGCTTAGCTCGGAATTAATTATCTTTTTCATAGTTTGATTTTATCATAAAAGCCGCTGACTGTCGTCAACGGCTTTTTATTTATTTTTATTTCAACCAATCAGCCCTTAAAACTCTTTGGCTGATCATCTTCTGCCGTAGCTCAAATAATTCGGGCGTCAGCGACAGCTTGATGGTATGCGGCTTCTCGAGACGCTTGTGACTCCAATGAAGCCGACCCACTTCCCTCGCCACTCTGTCCCTAACATTGCCCAAGGTTGAACGAGAACTAACATCGACGAAATCTTCGCCGTCATAGACCAGCCATTGCCGCCGTTCGAACTGACAATCCTCATCAAGGATTATTCTCTTTTCGCCATTGTCCGGATGAATCGCTTCCACTTTTTCCAACACAATACCATTCTTAAAAAGTTGATTACCCTTAACATGATAATCTCTCGCCGGGCAAACTAAGCAACAGACAAGTTCGTCGCCACGCCAAACGAAGAATGAACGATTAAATCCCGGGATGCTTGTCTTGACTGGCTGGTCGGAAATCTTAATGCGCGCCACGCCATCAACTTCCTGCAGTTTCATTACTCCGCCCAACGCCGGCTGATCGTAACAGGTTCCGCCTTTGGTACCGACAGCCCACAATAATCTTTGCATAGTATGGTCTGGAGGCACTCCAAATTCAGCGCAATGCTGTTTTACCTGCTCTTTAATGGCTATTATCAAGTATTCATCCAAATCGTTAGTGTTTAAAACGCCCGTCTCGCCTAAACCGACTTCGCCGTAACTCTTTGCTTCAGCACTCGACAGGTAAGCCAGGTCGCCCGAATCATTTCTGCCAAACGGCCTACCGCCAACGCTTAAAATCTCTAACCAATGTTTTTTAAAGGCCTTAATGGCGGCTGGAACACCCGACTCTAAAGTATTGATCGTATCCAATAAAAGTGTGGCCCTGTCCGGATTATGCGTCAGCCAGGCATCGAAAGCTAGAAAATCTTCGCCAAAGGTTTGGACCCATTCGTGACCCATAGTCCCGAAAATTGGAATCTTGAACCATCGCCTAATCTCACCGTTGCTGGTGCCTAAAGCACCGGCCAAATAAGAATAAAGGCTTGCGCGTAGATCGTGTTGCGCCCTCCGTCGAGCAAATTCTATTACCTGGTTAGGAAAAGCTGCCCGAACAATCCTATCCCATTTGGTCATAAGTAAACTGGGAAAATTGATATTTTTCAACAGCATTCCTTCGGCAATTCTCAAGTCGTGTATCGAACCTGCCAGAGAAACCATGGGCTCATTGCCTAGAAAAATCGAGCCCTCCAGATTGGCGTAAACTTTAACGCGAATGCGCTCCCGCCGTTTTACAAACTCAATCCACTCTTTTTTATAACCCATGTCTTTAAGTCCCGCACAGACATCTTCGTCAAAACGATATTCGTGAAGCTGGCGCAAGAAAGCGGTCAGACCGCCAAAAATAGTGTAAGAACCGCCAAATGGCGCTGTCCTGATAAAAGCGGTTTTAACAGCTGGTGTGTCGGCATTGCCGCATAGAAAATCGGTCTGGGCCATTCTGGGATAATAATCATCCCAAGGAAACATTTCCAACGGCTCCATGCCCCGAATCCCCGTCATTAAATCATTCTGCGGATTATACTTATCCATTCTTTTCCTCCTGCACTCTTAGTATTTTTTTGCTTATCGTTTTCAGAAAACTCTCTCCCTCCAACAATGCCAGATAGAAGAACTTATCCGGAGATTTCCCGACAACCACTTGGACAACGTTTTCGTAGGTAAACAATTCTCCGGAGGTCGCCCTAACTTTTCTTTTTTGCGGTTGAAGAATTTCTATTTCAATCTTGGCATCCAACGAAAGCACTAAAGGCGGCAATGTGGGCGGCCAAATTTCGCAAATTGATCTTATGCCCATCACGGGCAATAACGGATGCATGGCTGCGCCGCCGGCCGAAAGAAAATAGGCGGACGACCCCAAAGATGTGCTCACCACTAATCCATCGGCCATTATCTCTTTGCCGAAATCAACACCGTCAATTTTAATGTTAAATTTTGCGCACTGAGAAGTTGATCTTTCCACGTAAATATTGCCCTCGCTGTCATTCTCATATAAGATTCCGTCAGCCGATACTGCATCAACATGTAAAAGGGGGAGTTTAAAAATCTCGTATCTTCCTTGCGCCAATAGATTCGCTATGTCGGGTCGGTTATCGTTCAGCAAAAATCCCCTTATGGTGCCAAAATTAATACCGAGAAACGGCTTATGGAAATTAAGACATCCATTAATCGTTTCTGACATGAATCCGTCGCCACCCAGCACAACAATCATATCTACAAAATCCATTAACCCAACGTATCCTTTTTCGGTAAATCCTATCTTCGCTTGTTCGAGAGATGTTTTTAATCCATCAAGATAAGCTACGGCGTTTGGCTTAAGTTTGTCGCAAACGATCAACACATTATTGATCTTTTTACCATTCACGATTTAATCCTCCTGTATATTAAATTTTTTAGGAACAACGATAGTATATTATACATATCTCCAATAAAAAATCAACCCCGCCCTCTATGCTGTCCGAATTATGATTTAGTTTCAGAAAAAGTAAAATCTTTTTCCGGTGCTACCAAGTATTATTACGGCTTAGAGGGCGGGGCTATTTCTTGAAATAATCGATGAGACAGCTTTTGAATTTACCCAAGTCCCTTTCCTTAATCCGGAAGCCGGCGGCTTGCGCATGCCCGCCGTAGGTTTCGAGCATCTTGGAACACTTCATCATTGCTTTGACGCCATCCATGCCTTTCGGAGTTCTCACCGCCCCCTGGCAAACGCCGTTTTTTTGGTTATATAAAAAAACCGGTTTTGGGTAAGTCCGGACAAGCCTAGAAGCGGCCGGGCCCAGCATTAAAACGGGCCACCAATCTTCTCCTTCAAAGATAATTTTTTCATTCGGCTGATGCGAAATTTTATTTTCGATTCCCTCGACAATTTCCTTAATCTGTAAACGGCGGTCGTAGGCCTTATCTAAAAGATGCTTAGCCATTTTTTCGGCTTCTTTGACAGATTTAGCGGTTAAGAGCAAGTAGGCTTCGTTGGAATGATTTTTACCGTTGCTCGCATTGCAAGCTAAAATGATTTTCTGAACGAACTGATTAACATCAGCTTTAATAACCGGATCAATTTCTAAAAAAGCCTGTAAAGCTGGCCTCAAAGTGTGTTTTAATGACCGCAAACCATCTTTGACAATCTCTGAATTATCGTCGGTTTGCGGCATCATGTCGGCAATGGTGGCTAAAGTCACGAGCTCTAAAAAATTATTACGCAAGTCAGGCGTCATTTTTTCCGCCAACAAAGCGTCAACTAATTTAAGAACGACTCCGGCGGCGGCGAACTCTTTAAAGGGATATTTATCACCTTTCTGCTTGGGATTAACAATAATGGAAGCTTGGGGCATTTTTTGAAGCGTTTTGTGATGATCGACAATTATTACCTCAAAACCCATTTTCTTGGCAATTTTCATTTCATCAATGTTGCTAATGCCACAATCTAAAAGAATCAATAAGGCCGGCAAATGTTTCTTGAGAAATCTCAAGGCGTCCTCATTAAGACCGTAACCTTCGACTTCTCTGTCGGGAAAATAAATAGCGGCGATTTTTCCGCCCAAGGCCTTGATCGCCTCTTCCAGAACAATCGTAGAACTGATTCCGTCCATATCAGCGTCGCCGTAAAGAATAATTCTTTCTTTTTTCTTAATCGCTTTCTTAATTCTCTCGGCCGCTTTTTTGATATTTTTTATTTCTGCCATTACTTTAAAGCTTCTAAACCAGGTAATTTATCGCCCGACAGAAAAGCCAGCATGGCGCCCCCGCCCGTGGAAACGTGGCTGAATTTTTCGACCAAACCGAGTTTAGTGATAAATTCTACTGTCTCGCCTCCTCCGACCACCGTAAAAGCTTGGCTTTCCGTAATAGCTTGAGCAATCTCTTTAGTTCCCAGAGCAAATTCGTCCTCTTCTATTTTTCCCAACGGCCCGTTCCAAAAAATCGTTTTGGCTTGTGCAATTTTTTCCTTAAAAAGCTTGATCGTCTCAGGACCCACGTCTTTTCCGCCGCCTATTTCGTCAACGGGAAACACGATTTTCTCCGGATGCTTTAATGCAATCTTCCGGCTAACCACTCCCTTGCCGATCAATCCGCTAATTAAGACAAAATCGGCTTTTTCAGAAATTTTATCAATCATTGCGGCTTTCGTTTCCACTTTTGCTCCACCGATGATAGCCACCAACGGCTTCTCCGGGTTCGTGCTTAATTTAGTTAAAGAAATTATTTCTTTTTCCAATAATAATCCGGCGCCCGAAGGCAAAAAATTCGGCACGCCGACAATTGAGGCGTGAGCGCGATGACAAGCGCCGAAAGCATCATTGATATAAATATCGCCCCTTTGGGCCAATTCCTTGGCAAAACTTTCGTCGTTACTTTCTTCCCCGGGATTAAATCTTAAATTTTCCAATAATTCCACCTTTTCCCCCAGCAGTTCCATTAATCTTTCGGCCACCGGCTTAAGTTGCAATTCTTTGACGAACTTCCCGCCGGGATCTCCTAAATGTGACATCAAAATTACGTGAGCCCCTTCTTTAATAAGGTATTTAATGGTCGGCAAGGTTTCCCTAATTCTGAAATCATCTAAAATTTCCCCTTGGGCGGAAAGGGGAACATTGAAATCTGCTCTGACTAAAACTCTTTTATCTTTAACGTCAAAATCTTTTAATGTCTTCATGAATCAAAATTGGACGGTTTGACCCGGCTCAATCGTACCGCTCTTATCCTCTTTTTTATCCCGCGAATCTTCAATGGCCTGCTTTAATTCTCCTAAGTTTATTTCTTTTCTCTTAGGACGGTCTTGTATCTCATCCTTGGGACGCCGGGGCGAAGAAAAAGGCACAAAAGCCAGGGGTGGCTCTTTTATTTCAGAAACTTCCGGACGCGGTGCTTCAGGGCGAATCTCCCCTCTCAGGGGAAACTCGCTCCCCGAAACAGGAACGGGAGCAGCAGCCGCTGCTTCTTTCGGTTTCATTAGTTTAGTCCGGCATGGTTTACAATAAACCGGCCTTTTACCATCAGGCTGAAAAACAACTTTCGTATCCTTGCCGCACATAGAGCATTTGGCATCATAAAGAGTCGGTCCCATGCTTGGCGGCGGAGCGGCGCTAATTGTAGCTGTGCTTAAATCGCCCGTCCAGATGCTAATTTTTTCTTCGACGATCTGCCGCGGAATACTGTATCTTTCCCGAGAAGCTTGAATAATTTTATCAACAAAGGTTTGTTCGGGAACCGGCATAGGCGGCATGGTTTGAGCGGAAAAGGGACGCCCGGCCAAACCGTCAATCATTAATTTTAAATAAATGTTATATTTCCCCAAATTAACGATGTCGGTGGCTAAAAATTCCGGGGTGAACTCTTTTTCCAGCCATTCGGCGTCTTCGGCCCCCACCCGGAAAGAGATTAAGGTTCCCACGTTGCCAAAAACAGCGTCTCGCACCTCTTCTTCCATTTGAGTGATGTATTGATGCCCTAAAATCAAAGCCAAGCGGTATTTTCTTGCCTCAGATAAAACGCCGATAAAAGATTGGGTGGCAAAATTTTGAAATTCATCGACATACAGGAAAAAATCACTTCTTTTTTCTTCGGGAATATCAACCCTGGACATAGCCGCCAATTGAAGTTTCGTAATTAATAAAGCTCCTAACAGCCGTGAGCTATCTTCGCCCACCCGGCCCTTAGATAAGTTCATAATTAAAATCTTTTTTTCGTCCATGATCTTGCGCATATCAATCGATGACGTAACCTGGCCGATAATATTGCGGATTAGGGGCGAAGAAATAAATTGACCGACTTTATTTTGGATGGCGGCCGTTGCTTCCACTTCATATCTTTGAGTGTACCTGGCATATTCCTGAACCCAGAAAGCCTTCACCACAGGGTCTGTGATTTTATCCACCACCTTCTTCCGATACTCAACATCGGAAAGCATCCGGTTAACGCCAAGAAGCGTCGCTCCCGGATATTCCAAAAGCGCCAAAATAGAATTATTCAAAATATATTCCATACGGGCCGACCAGACATCCGGCCAAATCTTTTTGAAAACCCCCATGAGTCCCCCGGCCACCAAATGGCGGTGTTCGAGATCAACCTGCTCCATGATATTGAAAGCAATCGGAAAATCCAAATCAGCCGGGTTGATGTAGACAACGTCGTTAATGCGGCTAGGCGGTACGAAATATAAAAGCCGTTCGGCCGCATCGCCATGAGGATCGACAAAGCCTATGCCGTTGCCGTTCTGGATATCCTGGATAGCCATATTTTCCAGCATGGCAGTTTTACCCATGCCGGTTTTCCCCACCGTATAAACGTGCCGGCGGCGATCGTCGAGTTTGATGCCGAATTTCCGGCGGGCATTGCGAAAAGTTGTTTCAGCTATTAGTGTAATATCTGCCATAAATTTAATCTACTCTTCTTCCAAAGGCAAGTCGGCCGGAGCGCCACCCCGCTTCGCTCCAACGCGAGGCACAGTGGGCGAAGGAGCCACGGCTCGGCCGGGAAAGTGAAAAAGGGTTGCTAACTCTTCGATATTTAAAAGAAACACGCTTGATTCTGAGGGCTTAGGATTCTGCGATGGTCTGGGAAATAACGGAGGAAACCTTTTGATATAACGAAAAAACAATCTTCTCTTTTTAATAAAAGCTCTGCGGGCCCTAAAAAGTTCGCTGATGGGAATCGGTATCTTCAAAAAAGTAATGTATTTTTTGATTTTCGTTAATGTCCTGGGATAGGGCCTTAACTGATTTAAGTTTTCCGTGGAAAATTGATTGAAGAAACCGAAAGGAATAGCCTTGGCTCCGCCGAAATAAACATCTCTTTTGGCCAGATAAATAAATCTGATATAGGTGCGGGAACAGCGTTTGGCAACTTTATTTTCCACGCCCTGGACCATGTCTTTTTCGCCGGGAGTCATTCTCATTTCAGCCGGAAAAAGCTGTTTTTCTTCTTCTTGGCCGCCGGGCATCGTCCCGGTAATCAACTCATCGGTAGCTTCCTGTAAAATTGATCTTTGTTTGGCCTTTTCGGTTCTCTTAGCTAATTTATCAGCTTCTTTTCGGCCACGCTTTATAAATTCTTCGCCCTCCATGAGATTTTTAGAATCAGTAATGGGCGTGAAAGCGATTTGCACCCAAAGGTGTTCACCGGGCTTCATCCTGGTCATGCCTTCCAGAAGATTCACCATCGGGTCAATTCTTTTTTCTTCTTTAGTCGCCTCGCTTTCTTCAAAAAATTTGAGGTAAGTCAAAATGGGATAAACATCCGACTTATTCATGATATAATCGGTGCCCCAAAGATCCCAATCTTTGTTGGGAATATTTTGAGGAACGCGTTTGGTGTAATCATCAACCAGCGAAATTTCCGCATCGGGATATTGAGAATAAACAGAAGATTCGATGGCGTCTCGGCGGCTGTCATGGCATCTGATGTAAAAATGGGGATTACCCTCTTCGCTGACCATTTCCAATTGGACAGAAAGAAGCTGTTTGCCCTCAAACCATTTTTCCCACCAGTCGGGCGGATCAAAAGTGTTGGCCCAGATGGCGCTGAACGCCTGTTCCATAGCCCGAATAGGCTTTAAAACGTCCTGAGGCATTTTAAGCTCCAAAAGCACTGATTTTTGAGCAAACATCCAGGTCTCTTGGCGCCACCAAAGCCACCAAAATAAAAAGGGACGCCAGATAATAAGGGGAAACCAAACCCACCACCAATTCTTTATGATGTCCCAAAGAATGTTTATGTAATATACAACGACCGTTAAGTCCATTTTAAAGTGTAACTTTTTTGTTAAACTTCTCTTACGCTATACTTGCCTTCCGAAGTTTTTAAGAAATATTTTTTGTTTTGAAGATTGAGCAAAATCGTGTTGGGTTTCACCAAACGCTGAGCCAATACTTTATTGACCACCATCTCTTTTTCCATAGGTTTTTTAGCGTCTTTAAGAACATTAGCTATCACCTCTCTTACAATGCCGGGCTCATAGCCCCACTCCTTTAAAGCGTAAAGGCCCCGGCCCACTAAAACAAACCTTTGGTCTTTAATCAGCTCATTGTGGACGGTCTGGCGCAAGGCGCCGTGGCCGATGAGAGTCGCCACTTCGCTGAAATGAAGAGGTTTTTGCTCTTTCTTGAGCACAATAAAAGCCTTGTCTTTAACGCCTCGCGGATTAATTTCGGGCCATTCTCGAAGCCCATAAAGACCCTCGGCTCCTTTTAAAACTTTTTTGGAAATTTCCGCATAAGAAGCTAAAACGGTCTTGGGTAAAGACACGGGCTGATGCTTCTTTTGCAGCTCTGCAATAAAAGAGCCTAAAGACTTCTTGGCGGTCTCAAAAGCATTTTTATCAGTAGCCCAAAAAGCGTGGAAATCATCGGTTTCACTGAATCTCTGGAATTGATTGCTAATGGTTAAAAGGAAATAAATATAGTTTTCTTGACCCCGGCCCAAATCAGCGAGCAACAGGTCTTCTTTCTTTAAAGAGCCTGAATTTTTCAGTTTTTGGGCAAAAGTCTTAAAAACTTTCTGACATTCCGGAGATTGAGATCTTTGTCCTAAAATTCTTAATCCGTCATCTTGAATTTGGCGGATTCTTTCTCTGGTAATATCGTAGTGTTCGCCGATTTCTTCGAGTGTTTCTCTCTCTCCCCTCAAACCGAAACGCCGAGAAAGCACATCCTCGGTTCTTCCGGGCAATCCCTTTAAAAGATTGCTATGACAAATTGTTTGGACATTGAGCTCCATAATAACTCTATTTAAGCATATCTTACTAAAATTGTCAACACTTAGCTCTTCTTATTGCCCCAGAATACCAAAACAGGCGAGGCTAAAAACACGGCCGAAATCGTCCCGGCAATAATGCCGATAATTAAAGCCAGCGCAAAATATTTCAAAGTCTCGCCGCCAAAAAAGAAGATGGCGAACAGCGGCAAAAGGTAAACGAAGGTGGTACTCAAACATCGGCCTAAGGTTTGGCTGATGCTGTCGTTGACCGTTTCTCCAAAATTGACCGCGCCCTTTCTAATAGTGTTTTCCCTGATGCGGTCAAAAACCACGACCACGTTGTTGATGGAACATCCGATAACGGTCAAGAGAGCGGTGACCACGGGTATGGAAATTTCCACGTTGTAAAACTTGCCTAAAGCCGCGAAAACCCCCAAGGGTATCAAGATATCGTGAAAAAGAGAGACTAAAGAAGATAAAGCGTACTGCCAAGCTTTGACCGGCCCTCGCACCTTCCGAAAAGCTAAAGCGATGTAAAAAACAATAGCGAACAAGCACACAAAAACCAGCGTAAATGTTTTTTGCTTTAACTCCCGGCCAATAATCGAACCCACCGACTCAAAGCGTTTTTCTTCGATTGATTGACCATCTCTTAAAATCCCGATGATCTCTTGATGGGTTTCCTCGCTGATATATTTAGTTCGGATAATAACACCCCTCTCTCCGGCCGATTGAACCGAAAGCGAATCCAAATTCAAACCAGCCAGGGCCTTTTCAATTTCCTCGTTGGCTCTCCTCGCATTAAGATAATCTATTTCTAAAATACTGCCGCCGGTGAAATCAATGCCCGGATTGAGCCCCCACACAACTAAAGCCGCAGTGCTCGCCAGCAGCAGAATGCCTCCGATAACAAAGTAGATTTTACTATATTTAATGAAGTTCACTTGCGTATTTTTTAATCTCATCAACTTTATCGATTTTCTCCCAAGTAAAATCGGGGTCGTTGCGGCCGAAGTGCCCGTAAGCCGCTGTCTTTTGGTAAATGGGCCTTTTCAAATTCAATTGGTCAATAATCTGCTTGGGGCGGAAATCAAAAACTTTTTTGATTATTTCCACAATTTTATCGTCTTCAATTTTACCCGTGCCTTTGGTATTAACAAAAATTGAAACCGGCTGAGCGATACCAATGGCGTAAGCCACCTGCAGTTCGCATTTATCAGCCAAACCTGACGCCACAATATTTTTGGCAACATAGCGAGCCATATAAGCGCCGCTTCTATCCACTTTGGTGACGCATTTGCCCGAGAAACAGCCGCCGCCGTGGGCGCCCACTCCACCGTAAGTATCCACGATGATTTTTCTTCCGGTCAAACCGGTATCAGCCGGCGGGCCTCCCAAAACAAATCTGCCGGTGGCGTTAATAAAGTATTTCGTCTTTTCGTCAGCCAAATATCCGACCACGGGATTAATAACCTCTCTCATAATATCCTCTCTGATTTTTTCAGAGCTGACCGTATCCGCATGGTGAGCGGCGATAACCACGGTTTCCAATCTCTTGGGTTTGCCGTCTTCAAATTCAACCGTGACCTGAGACTTCCCATCCGGTCTTAAATAGGGTAATTTTTTATTCTTTCTAACCTCGGCTAATTTGCGAGTTAACTTGTGAGCGAGCACTAAAGTTATCGGCATAAATTCTTCGGTTTCATTGGTCGCATAGCCAAACATTAAACCCTGGTCCCCCGCCCCCAGCTCTTTATCCTTATTTTCATCAACCCCCTGAGCTATATCCGGAGACTGTTCATGAAGCGTCACTATCACGCCGATGTCATCGGCGCAAAAACCATATTCCTGTTTATCGTAGCCGATTTCTCTGAGCACTCGTCTGACGGTATCTTGAATATTAACATAGGCCTTCGTTCTTGCTTCACCCCCAACTATAACCAGGCCCGTCGTCGCAAAACATTCTATGCCGGCGTGCGAATCCACATCCTGTTTTAACATTTCATCGTAAACAGCATCGGAAATTTGATCGCACACCTTGTCTGGGTGCCCT
>JBBTYF010000023.1:0-1099 GCA_038061935.1 Patescibacteria group bacterium
GGTACATTCAACCAGCAACTGCAACACTTATCATATTGTTTTCAATGTTAATACGATTTAATTCTTTTGAAAATACTTCTAAAGGAGTCCTCCAGCCAAGCCTTTTTCTCGGTCTTGTATTCAAGGCATATTCGACTTTGGCAATTTCCTCGTCGCTAATAGCTTGAAAGTCTGTTTTCTTGGGAAAATACCATCTGACTAATCCATTGCCATTCTCGTTGCTTCCTCTTTCCCATGAAGAGTAGGGATGGGCATAAAAACATTTCGATCCTGTTTTATCCTCAATCTCTTTCCAGCTCTGATTTTCAGAACCATTATCCATTGTTAATGTATATACAGGCAAACCGGAAAGCTTTTTAAGAATGGTGTTTGTTGTGGCATTCGCGGTTTTCTCGAGTAATTTTGAAATTAATATTAATCCGCTTTTTCTTTCAAGCAATGAATTTAATCCTGGCATATGATTAAAAGATTCTATGCTATCGGATTCCCAATCTCCTATGCGATTTCTCTTATCTACGATAGCAGGACGCTTTTCAATTGAAGAGCCAGTAAATCGAGATGCTCTTTGGACTTTTCTTAATCCTTTTCTCTGTCGACGCTTATGCCGTCTTTTAAGATAGCTCCTGAGATCTTCGTTTCCAGATTTTAAATATCCATATCCATTGCGATAAAATTGAGCGTAAATATATTGATATATTGTTTCATATGATATGCAATGGCTAGGTCTCTCTTGGGAAAGCCTTCCCGCTATCTGCTCGGGACTCCAACCGCCCTTAAGATGCTCAATGACATATTCTCTAATAGTATCATTTTTTAATCTTTCTTTTCTTCCTCTGCTCTTTCTCTTAGTCAGCGCTCTCTCATGGGCTGCTCTAGGGATGTATACGCGTTTTCCAAGGCTACTCTTGTTCTTGTTTATCTCCCTGGAAATCGTGGAAGGATTTCTCTTTAATGCCGTGGCAATAGCTCTGATTGAGGCTTTTTGCCACAACATTTCCTGGATTTTTTCTCTTTCCTCAACTGTTAATTGAGTGTATTTCATAATACTTTGATAATATCTCATTTTACCAAAGTGTTGCGCTTACTTGTTGAACTAACG
>JBBTYF010000024.1:0-6443 GCA_038061935.1 Patescibacteria group bacterium
GGACCTAGATAGATGATTGCCCACGACAGAATTCGGCTTATTGCCTGCTTGAGCATGAAAATACCGTATAGTTTTCTATACGGTATTTTTGTTAAGTTAAGATTGTTTTTAAAAGAGCCATGCGGACATAGAGTCCATTTTTCGCTTGTCGAAAATAAGCGGCTCGCGGGTCTTGATCTACTTCCGATGTGATCTCTTCGGTCCTTGGTAAAGGATGCATTACAATTGCTTCTTTTTTCATTAAACCAAGCACTTCTTGGTTAACGGTACAAAAAGATGGGGGACCATATTTTGTAAGTAGCGCGCCTCGTTCTTTCTGAACCCGGGTGTTGTATATGACATCAACCAGTGGAGCCACTTCTCTTAAATCATAGACTTCCTTGAACCAGATGTTGTGTTCTTGCAGATGGTCTTTAATATCTTCTCTCATTTTGGCTGCATCAGGCGAGACGAAATAGATCTTGATGTCCGGGTATTTCGCATACAAATAAGTGAGGGATCTCGCGGTTCGGCCTCTGTTTAAATCTCCGGCTATAGCAATAGACGTTCCGGCGATTCTGCCGAGCTCTTCTTTAATGGTGTAAATATCTAACAGCGCTTGTGTTGGATGCTGGCCCATGCCGTCACCGGCATTGATAATCGGTACCGTCGAAAAAGCGGCGGCTCTTTGAGCCATACCCTCTTTGTCGGTTCTTAATACAATAATATCTGGCTCGTAGCCACAGAGAATTCTGATAGTGTCTTCAATAGTTTCACCCTTGGATACGGAAGAGAACTCTTTAGCGTGATCTGTTGAAAAAATCACTTTTCCGCCGAGTCTTCTTATGGCGATCTCAAAAGATAGCCTGGTTCTCGTGCTCGCTTCGTAGAAAAAACTGACCATTTCCTTGTCGGACAAGATGAGTCTCGCTTCTTCCCTGGGCTTTTTTTTCATTTCGGTAACTAGGGGAAAGAAACTTTCCTCTAACCAGGGTACGGTGAATTGCTGTGACTCCAGTATGTGAAATAACTTATCCATATCGCCTCCTTTTCAAAGAACTTAATCTCTAAGAACGATATTAGGCGATTAAGGGCGTTTGTCAATAAGAGATAAAAACATTAGAATGGAAATAGTGATTAAAAGGTTTTTTCATTCGCAAACCAAGACCCTAAGTTTCGCCGCCCTGATACTGGGCGCTTCGGCTTTAATCAGCCGGCTTTTAGGTTTGATTAGGGACAGATTATTGGCCGGGACTTTCGGGGCGGGGCCGGAGCTGGATATTTATTTTGCCGCTTTCCGCATTCCGGATTTCGTTTACGGCATTCTGATTATGGGCGGAGTCACGGCTATTTTCTTGCCGGTCTTTGCCGAATCTTTCAAGAAAAATGAAAAGGAGGCGTGGACGCTCGTGAATAACGTCTTGAATTGCTTTTTGATTTTACTTATAGCCATCTGCGGAATCCTGGCTATTTTTACCCCCTTTTTAATGGATTTCATCGCCCCTGGATTTAATACTGAACAAAAGACTTTGGCCGTAGCCTTATCCAGGATTATGTTTTTAAGCCCGATCTTCTTAGGGTTGAGCGCTATCTTTTCCGGGATTTTACATTACTTTAATCGTTTTTTAGCCTATTCTATTGTCCCCGTCTTTTATAATCTGGGAATTATTGGCGGCATTTTATTCTTCGTGCCGTCCTTCGGGGTCTGGGGTTTGGCTTACGGCGTGATTTTAGGCGCCTTTTTACATTGGATAGTTCAAATTCCTGTCGCCCAAGCATCGGGCTTCAAATATAGGCCGATTTTTAATTTCAAATATCCGGGGCTGATTAAGATATTCAAGTTGATGCTTCCTCGGACTATCGGCACAGCCGCCTACAATTTAAACTTGATGGTTATTACGGCCATAGCCTCAACATTAACAACGGGCTCCATTGCCATTTTCAACTTTGCCAATAATATTCAATATCTGCCCATCGGCATCGTGGGGGCTTCGTTTGCGGTCGCCTCTTTCCCGTTTTTATCAAGAGCGTGGGTCAACGGTCAAAAGCAGGAGTTTTTAGATCACTTTTCTTTAACTTTGCGCCAGATGGCTTTTGCAATCATCCCCGTTTCTCTTTTTCTCTTTTTATTGAGGGCCCAAATTATCCGTCTCGTTTTGGGAACAGGCGAGTTTACCTGGCAAGACACGAGATTAACCGCCGCTTCTTTGGGGCTTTTCTGTTTGGGTATTTTTGCCGCCTCGTGCATACCCTTTTTAGCCAGGGTTTTTTATTCCTTTCAGAATACCAAAATTCCCGTGGTTATCAGCTTTTTTTCCATGGCGCTTAACGTCATTTTAGGATTTTTGTTTGTTTGGCTTTTAGGGTTTACGAATCCCTTCCAGCAATTCATAGCCGGTATTTTAAAACTCACCGATATTAAAGACATCGGCGTGGTCGGACTTGCTCTGGCGATGTCGCTTTCCGGGCTTTTTCAGTGTTTTCTGCTTTTGTTTTTCTTGCGCAAAACTTTGGGCCACATCAGACTTAAAGAAATCGGCAAGTCATTTTTCAAGATAGTTTTTGCCACTATTTTGATGAGCTCGGCCGTTTATCTTACCTTGAAGTTTTCAGCCGGTTTTGTGAAAATGGAAACCTTTTTAGGTCTTTTAGTCCAAACAACCGTTGCGGGCGTTGTCGGGGCATTAGTTTATTTCTTAGTCGCCCGCTTTTTGAAATCGCCGGAAATAAAAATTATCAGGTTGTCGATTTTCCGCTAATGTTAAATCAGATACGAAATTTTTGTATTATCAGCCATGTGAACCACGGGAAGTCGACGCTAGCCGATAGGTTTTTGGAAATGACCGGCACCATCGCCATGGATAAAATGAGGCCCCAATATTTAAATGCGATGGATTTGGAAAGAGAAAAGGGCATTACCATCAAGATGACGCCGGTGCGCATGAAGTTCAAAGATTATACTTTGAATTTAATCGACACGCCCGGTCACGTTGATTTCGGCTATGAGGTTTCAAGGTCTTTGGTTGCCGTGGAGGGGGCTGTTTTGCTAGTCGATGCCACTAAGGGCATCCAAGCGCAAACTATCGGCAATCTGGATCTCGCCAAGCACCAGAACTTAGTTATTATTCCGGCCATTAATAAAATCGATGCTCCCGGGGCCAACATCGAAGAAACCGAAAAAGAAATGATGAGTCTTCTGGGGGTTGAAGCTTCAGAGATTATCAGAATCTCAGCGAAAGACGGAGTTAATATCAATCAAGTCATGGAAGCTGTTTTGGCCAAGGTGCCGGCTCCCCAGGGCGAGGCATTAAAGCCCTTAAAGGCCCTGGTCTTTGATTCCAAGTACGATTCTTTTAAGGGAGTTTTGGCTTATGTGCGGGTTTTTGACGGAGAGGTTAAAAAAGGCGACAAAATTTATTTAATGCAAAGCCAGGCCGTGGGCGAAGTCAAAGAAGTCGGCATCTTTAATCCGGAATTCTTTCCGGTTGAGAAACTTGGGCCGGGAGATATTGGTTATATCGCTACCGGCATTAAAGTGCCTGGCCAGGTGAGGGTGGGTGAGACCGTTACCCTTATGGGCGAGCACCCCGAAGCGCTGCACGGCTACCAAGAGCCCAGTCCCATGGTTTTTTTAAGCGTTTATCCCGAAAATCCTGACGATCTCGAGCTCTTGAAAGATTCCCTAGAAAGGTTAAAATTGAACGATGCGGCTTTAAGTTTCAAGCCCGACTTTAAAGAGGGCTTGGGCCGGGGGTTTCAGTGCGGGTTTTTGGGACTATTGCATGCCGAAATTATTGCGGAAAGATTAAAAAGGGAATTCGGCTTAAATCTGATCCTTTCCACGCCTTCGGTTATTTACAAAGTGACGCTGACGAGCGGTAAAGAGATTTTCGTTTATACTTCAGCCGATTGGCCCGATCCCGCCCATATCGCCCAAAGCCAGGAGCTTTGGATCAAGCTTCAGGTTCTGACGCCGGTAGATTATCTCGGTTCCGTTCTGCAGCTTTTGGAAAGCATTGAATCAAAACAGCTCAAAACCGATTCTTTGAGCCAGAATAAAGTTGAGCTTTTGTACGAAGTTCCTTTGAGAGAAATCATTACGAAAAGCTTTTACGACAAACTGAAAGGCTCATCCCAAGGATTCGCTTCCATGAATTACGAAATTATTGGCTGGCGGCCGGCGCAATTGGTCAAACTCGATATTCTGATTCTGGGTAAAAGCGACGAAGCTTTTTCCCGAATCGTTCCTGAAAAAGATGCGTTTACCGAAGGCCGAAGGACGGTGGAAAAATTGAAGGAAGTTTTGCCATCGCAATTGTTTGCCGTGCCTTTGCAGGCGGCGGTCGGCGGCAGGATTTTGGCCCGAGCCACCATTTCGGCGCGGCGAAGGGATGTCATCGCCCCGCTTTACGGGGGAGATTACACCCGGAAGAAGAAGTTGCTGGAAAAGCAGAAAAAGGGTAAAAAAGAACTAAAAGAAAAAGGAAGGATTAAGATTCCTTCCAAAACGTTCCTAGAGGTATTCAAGATCTGATCGTTATCCGAGCAGGGGAGCTACCAGCAAAACAACTGTGCTCAAAGCAACGAGCGCGACCATGATCATCCAGAGCGTTCTGATTATTTTTTTAGATTTCATAATCCTATGATAGCAGAAAGCAAAAAAAATAAAAATGCCCGCTCCGCCGATGCCTTAGCGAGGCGAGAATCAAGAAAGAATATCTTTTTTTCCGTACTTTTAGGTATTTTGCTTTTCACGGTGGTGGGGTATCTGGTCGTGTCTAACGTGAAAATCAATGCGAGAAGGGCGGAACTGAAATCTCAACTAATTAAACTGCAAGGAGAACTTAACGATTTACAAGCTAAAAAATCGCAATTGCAGGCGCAAGTTTCTGAAACAACTAATGACGCCTATTTGGAAAAAGAAGCGAGAGAAACCTTTAATTTAAAAAAACCTGGCGAAGAGGTATTGACTATCTTGCCAGCCGAAGATAATGGGAGCGGCCAGAAACAAGCAAGCTTTTGGCAAAAACTAATAGATAGGATAAAATTTTGGTAGGCGGGTATGGTTCAGCGGTAGAACGTGACCTTCCCAAGGTCGAGATACGGGTTCGACTCCCGTTACCCGCTCAAGCGTTGATATTAGGGTTCTCCGCCCAAGGCGGACCTCGACCCAAGGCCGATGAGCCTCGGGCTCAAGCCTTGGGCTGGGACTCCCGTTACCCGCTCAAAAGATATGAAAAAGACAAATAAAAAAGAAATAGTAGTAGCCGTTTCTGGAGGAATGGACCCACTTCATATTGGCCATGTGCGGTTGTTTCAAGAAGCAAAGAAGCTGGGCGACAAACTGGTGGTGATAGTAAATAATGATAACTGGCTTAGAGCTAAAAAGGGGTATGTTTTTATGCCGCAAGGCGAGCGCCAAGAAATTTTAGAGGCATTGAGAGACGTTGATAAGGTTGTCTTGACCCGACATCCTCAAAATCCTAAAGATATGAGCGTTTGTAAGGAATTACTGAAAATCATGCCGCAAATTTTTGCTAATGGCGGTGACAGGTATCCCAAAAATATTCCCGGTCCGGAAGTCAAAATCTGCAAAAAAATCGGTTGTAAAATGGTTTATAATATCGGTAAAGGCGGAAAAATCCAGTCAAGCTCTTGGCTTTCTGAAAATGTTTCGCGATATTTAAAAAATAATAATTTGCCGGCATAGCTCAATGGTAGAGCAACCGCTTCGTAAGCGGTAGGTTATCAGTTCAACTCTGATTGCCGGCTCAAAGTAAAGAGTTCTGGGCCCAAGGCCCACTCGCCTGGGGCGAGGAATCTCTTCTCCGGCTCAATGCGGTCAAGCCTTTTTCGGGCTTGACTTTTTTGTTGGAATAATATATACTCATCTATTATAGAAAAATTGGAAGGAGGTTATGAATGTCAGACGAGAGATGGGTTTTGTGGGAGGATAGGGAATTGTCCCTGCAGGCGGCCTTTAATCCAGCGATTCCGAGAACAGAAGGATGCCATATAGTTCTTCTACAGAAACAAGGTGTTTCTTCTCCGTGGCAAAATCCTGGACTTTATGCCAGGATGTCTCGTGTCGCCGCCGAAGCAAGCGGCGTTCTGTTGGGGCTAAAGATGGCCGACTGGGTGAACATCCAATACAATGGGAACATCGGAGCGGCTAAGGGGAATCCCAATCTCCATGTCCACCTTTTCGGCCGGCTCAAGACCAGTCCAAGTTGGGGAGGACCGCTTCCATTGCCGATGGGTGAGGGTCCTTTCGGGAACGATCCGCTGACTGGGGGGGAGATAAAACGGTTACGTTCGGCCTTGGAAAGTCGTTTATAGTTTTAGTCCGAAAAAGGCGGTGCGATGGTTTAACCATCTCACCGCCGCTTGTTTTTTTTGGAAAAATATGATAAAGTTGAGAAAGAAATATGAAAGATATTTCCCAAAAGTCAGAAGTTTTACAA
>JBBTYF010000025.1:0-3187 GCA_038061935.1 Patescibacteria group bacterium
TCACCGCCCGGTCAATATCTTTTTTGTTCTTTTGGAGATTAATGGGCCTTCCCCTACCGACGATCTCATTATTCCTTAAAACTTCAATCTGGGTACCGCCCTTTTTTATTTCGCCTTCGATTATTTTCCCGCCGACAATCTGACGATTCTTTTCGTTTAAAAATACAATTAAAACTTTGAGCTTGCCGAGGTCAGTTCTCACTTTTTCCGGAGCCGCTCTTCTTTCCATTAACACCCTAACCCCTTGGGCTAAATTATAAATAACATCAAAGGTCGTGATGGAGATATTTTCCCTTTCAGCAAGGTTCTTGGCAATGACGTTGGTTTTTACTCTAAAGCCGATAATCTTAGCCTTGCCTTCTTTAGCTAATTTAATATCACCTTCTTGAATTTCACCCGCCTCGCCTTTCAAGATACGCAAAACTACCTTTTCTTGAGGCAGAGTTTTTAAAACTTCCCTAATCGCCTCGATAGATCCCTGTACATCGGCTTTGAGAACCAGGTTCAAAACTCTTTTGTCTTTTTCCATCACGGTCATGTCAAACCCTTCCATTCTTTTCTCTTTTTTCCCAAGGTTTTTTTGAGCCGATTCAATGTCGGGATAAACTCCGAATTTCTCGCCGACTTGGGGCACGGCTTCAAAGCCGGTAATCACGCAGGGCATAGACGGCAGCCCTTCTTCGCGCGGCACTCCCTGGAAATCCTCGATGCTTTTTACTTTGCCCAGAGCCGGATAAGCTGCGATAATGTCGCCCTTCCTTAAAATGCCGTCTCTTAGAAGGACCGTGGCGATCGGCCCGCGCTGATTATCCAGATAAGATTCAATCACTACGCCTTCCGCGGGTTTTGAAATATCGCCTTTGAATTCCTCCATTTCAGCTACGAGTAAAATTATTTCCAAAAGCTCGGTCAATCCCTTTTTTTCTTTAGCTGAAGTTAAAACCTGGGGAATTTTGCCGCCCAAGGATTCGACTAAAACATCGCTCTGAATTAAATCTCTTTTAACTTTTTCGGGATTCGAGCCGGGCTTGTCTATTTTATTGATTGCGACAATCATGGGAATGCCCGCTTTTTGAATATGTAAAATCGCCTCTTTGGTTTGGGGTTTGACGCTTTCTTCAGCATCCACCACTAAAATAGCGATATCAGCCACTTTCGCTCCCCGAGAACGCATGGCGGAAAAAGCCTCGTGGCCTGGAGTATCAAGAAAGGTAATCTTTTTCCCTTGATGCTCTACCTCGTAAGCGCCAATATGCTGAGTGATGCCGCCTGACTCTTTAGCTGTGATTTTCAGCCCCTTAATGGCCTCAAGCAGCGATGATTTGCCGTGATCCACGTGGCCCATTACCACCACGACCGGAGGCCGGGAAACGATATTCGGTTGTAGCGCATTAGAAGCCATAAGATTTAAATATTAATCGCCTTATTGATTGCCTCTTTTTCTTCTTGAGATAAAGTATAAGATGAAACGCCGTTCGCAACGGGTTTGGCATAAACCCGATTATTGGCGTTGCTGTAAAGACTGGTAATAACAAAACCGTTATCTTGGTCATCTAATACTGCGATGGAAAAACTCTGATCGCCGCCGCCTTCTTTGAAGGGGTTAAACCTAACCATGCCGACTTTCTGCAGGTTCTTCTTGTTCTGCTCTTTAAGCCCGGTTAATTCTTGAGAAATCTTCTTAAGGTCGCTTGACAGCTTTTCAAAAGATGCCAAAACTCCTTTAAGATCCTGCGGTTCTTTTTTGGTTTTGTTGAAAATTTTCATCATTGAAATAAATTAAAATTAAATTGCGGAGGAGGTGGGACTCGAACCCACAAGCCCTTGCGAGCACCGCATTTCGAGTGCGGCGGAATACCAGTTATCCGACTCCTCCTTATCGCAGAACCTATATTTTTATCATTTTACTCTCTAAAAGTCAAAATGACAAACAAAATGACCGAGGTTCGGCCTCGATCATGTTGTTTTTTGTGGACCCGACCGGACTCGAACCGGTAACCCCTAAGATGCCATCTTAGTGCTCTGCCATTGAGCTACGGGCCCATGTAAAGGAGCAGAAAAATCATAATGATTATTTTCTGCTCCTTTCTATTTTATTAAGTTGATGATCTCCCAGATCAAGGAGGGTTTGGGCAATTCTTTCGGTTAATTGCCGCGAGTTCTCTTGGCCGGCCATCGGCCTTATAACGCCGGCCGAGTGGTTAATGTCGATGATTACCCTAATCTCCGGGTTTAAAAGCAACTCCGCTAGTCCCAAAAAAACCATTACGAGGGTTGCTTTCGGCCTGTCTTCATAAAAACCGACCCCTCGCAATTGCTTGCTGAAGATCTTTTCCAGCAATCTCCAAAAAAGCACGTCTGGGTCAAACCTATAACATGAAACCTTAACTATCCTTCCCCAATAAGGCACGATTGGTATGTTGCTTTCCAGAGATAGAATGGCGACTCCCACGGTCGGCTCGCCCAATTTGCTTCCCCCAGGACTTTCAATCCATTTTTTGGCGCTCTGAGTTCGTCCGCCTTCAATATTGGCGATCAAAATTCCTGAATACCCGACCACTTTTTTCTTGCATTCTTTAAGAACGCTTTTAAACCGCCTTATTCCAACGGTGGTGCGGTCAACCGAAATAAGAAAATTCGTGCCGACAAACCACTGAAAAAACTTGGAGCTGAAAAAGTTTGTCTCATCCGCCATAGTAAAGGGAAAATACCTGATTGGATTTCTAATCTTGCTGATGTTGGAAAAAAAGATGATCGGCGGCATTAAAAAAGTGTCCTGAAGCTTAGGCATGGCGTGATTGCCCACGAAAGCCAAATGTTTTTCTTCCCAAGGAATGGGGCTATTAATGGTTATCACGATCTTGCCCAATTGTTGCAGACCCCAAAAATACAACCTGAAAAATGGAACCACGAACCAAACCATCAAACCGTGCCAGGCCAAACCCAGATCTTCAATAATATGCTTGGTCGTTCTTCGCGCAATAACAAGGCCGATAAACAAAAGATCGAAAAGCCCCGCCACAACAAGGATTGTTACTCCCAAGGGCGTACCAACCAAAAAATGAAGAACTGAGCTGACCATTTTATCACCTCCTTTTTCTAGAATTTTTTATTTGGTAAAGTTCTAATCCTGTGCCCCCACCAGGAATCGAACCTGGATTTAAGGTTTAGGAAACCCTTGTCCTAT
>JBBTYF010000026.1:0-2929 GCA_038061935.1 Patescibacteria group bacterium
ATAATTAAATTTCATGTAATAAAAATTTAATTTCTAGGGGTCCCCGATTTATTGGGGAATTATAATTAAATTTCATGTAATAAAAATTTAATTTCTAGGGGTCTCCAATTTATTGGGGAATTATAATTAAATTTCATTTACGCAATAACATTTTTAATTCCGTCGGATTCAAAGAATGGCTCAAAGCGTCTCCCAAGGAAATCTCCCTGGCGTTAATTAAAATAGCCAAAGACCTGTTTAAAGAAATCATGCCGGATTCAAGGGATGTTTCGATGACTAACGGCAATTCGTGGATCTTATTCTCGCGGATTAAATTGGCGGTGGCCGAATTAGACATCATGATTTCACAAGCCGGAATCATGCCTCCTTTAATCCGCGGAATGAGGCGCTGAGAAACAATACCTAAAAGAGAACTTGATAATTGCGCCCGCACCTGCGATTGCTGTTCTGAAGGAAAGGTATCCACAATGCGGTGAATGGTTTGCGGAGCGGAGTTGGTATGAAGAGTCGCAAAAACCAAGTGGCCGGTTTCCGCGGCTGTAATGGCCGTAGCAATAGTTTCTTGATCCCTCATCTCGCCCACCATAATAACATTGGGGTCCTGCCGAAAAGTGGATCTTAAGGCCTGAGAAAAACTTAAAGTGTCCTGAAAAACCTCTCTTTGGTCGATAATCGACCTGTCCTCCTTAAATATATATTCAATCGGGTCTTCAATGGTAATAATATGTTCGGATCTTTGGTGGTTGATTTCATCAATGATGGCGGCTAAGGTCGTGGATTTTCCCTGGCTTGAAGGGCCGGTAATCAACACAAAGCCTTGATTAGCTTTGGCGAACTCATGCAAAATCGACGGCAGGTTTAATTCTTCGATCGTGGGTATTTTTGGTGGCACTAACCTCAAAGCGCAAGAGATAACCCCTTTTTGAAAAAAAATATTGACTCTAAACCTAGCCGTGCCTTCAAAATTGAAAGAAAAATCGATTTCTTTCTCTTTTAAAAAACGGCCGTATTTATCGTCTTGCATCAAAACCCGGGCCAGCCCCTCGGCGTCTTCGGGCGTTATCTTTTTTTGTTTAAGCAGGGGGATTAAAGTCCCCTGAACTCTTAAAACCGGCGGGTGGTCGCACGAAATATGAAGATCCGAAGCTTGCTCTTTGACCGTAAGAGTTAATAATTCTTGTAATCGGTCGGCGTACCCGTTGTTGTTATTCATTTTTTTATAAAAACGTTAATATTAACTGCTTTCTTCAGCGGCCCTTAATACTTCCGCAACCGAGGTTACCCCTTCTAAAATCTTCAAAATGCCATCCTGTTTCATAGTGATCATCCCCTGACGTCTCGCCTCCTCTAGAATTCTCGATTCGTTGGGTTCTTTTATAATTATTTCGGCGAGCTGGGCTGTCATCTCTAAAATCTCAAACAAAGCGATGCGACCCGCATATCCGGAAAAGTTGCATTTTTTACAGCCCTTAATTTCGTAAATTTTAAAATCACTTGGCACTTTGACGTCTTTTTTGATTAAAGGCGGCAGATTCTCTATTTCTTTCAAAATCATCGCTTTCACTTCGGGGACGGGCGCTGTTTCTTTTTTGCATTCGGGGCACAAGACTCTGACCAATCTTTGGGCTATGGCCAACCTTAAGGCGGGCGGAATCAAAAACGGGGCCACGCCCAAATCAATCATGCGAGGAATAACCCCCAGAGCATTATTAGTATGTAAGGTTGATAAAACAACGTGGCCGGTCAAAGCGGCGTTAGTGGCCAAAGCTGCCGTTTCCTCGTCTCTAATTTCACCCACCATGATAATGTTGGGGTCCTGACGCAAAATATGCCTCAATCCCTTGGCAAAGGTATAGCCGATATCCGGCTGGATTTGCGACTGATTGATGCCCGGAACAAAATACTCCACCGGATCTTCCAAAGTAATAACGTTGACGCCTTCCTGATTCAAAAGATTTAAAATCGCGTAAAGAGTGGTGGTTTTACCGGAGCCCGTGGGCCCCGTGGCTAAAATAAGACCGTAAGGCTGCTTCGTAGCTTTCTCCACTACCGCAAGATTTCTTTTTTCTAGCCCTAGTTTCTTAAAGTCTTTGACGCCCTCGGTTGGATCAAGTATTCTCATTACCACCTTTTCGCCCAGCGTCGTCGGAAAAGTCGAAACACGGAAATCAATGTCCTTGCCTCCGACTTTCGTCGAAAAACGGCCATCTTGAGGTATGCGCGTTTCATCAATTTTAAGATTGGCAATAATCTTAATGCGCGCTACCACCGCCGGATGAACTTGCAGAGGCAGTAAAAGGTTCGGGTGCAAAACTCCGTCTATTCTGAAGCGTATCCTCAATTCTTTTTTAGTGGGCTCAACGTGAATATCCGAAGCTTGGGCGTCCACGGCATGACGCAGCATGACGGCCACGACTTTGGTAATAGGCGCTTCTTCGGCCATTTTCTCAAACTCAACTTTTTTTAGGGGCTGACGCTGAGCGCCTTCTCCCGACTTAAGTTCTGTTTCCAATTCTTCTAGCGCCATCGTCACTTCTTTTTTTAAGGTGCTGTACTGTTTTATAATACTATTAAGGGTAGTAAGTGAGATTAAAACGACCTGATAATTGAACTTCCCTTGGCGGGATAAGAATTTTAAAGCTTCCTGCGCCCGCAAGTCCTCCGGATAAACCATGCCGACTTCCAAAGTTTTTTCTTTCTGCAATAAAGGAATCATGCTGTAATACCTGGCTGATTCCTGAGGAATAAGCTCTAGAATTTCCAAAGGCACATCTTCGACTGATACTTTTCTCACGGGCACTTTCAAATTTTCACCCTTCGCCTCAAAAACAAGATCTTCAGGTATGATCCCCTTCCCGACGATTACCTCCTCTTCTTTTTTGCCCGAAATCTTAACATCGTACTCCAAAGAGGCGGCTTGATTTTTATC
>JBBTYF010000027.1:0-8992 GCA_038061935.1 Patescibacteria group bacterium
CTGCCACCAGAGCACCTTTTTTGTTTGGAAAAAGAAAAAACCGCCTGTTTTAATTAACAAGCGGTTTTGTTTTTTTATAGACTGAACAATCAGATTTCTTTACAGTTTTTCGCTTCGAAACAGAAAAAAGGTGCCAGCACTCTTTGTTTAGAAAACCACTCCCAGGATTTATAGTTTTTCTCTTTTAAAGCCTGGAGCGCTACCTTTAAGCTAACCTCATAGACTCCGCGTATTCCATGATGTTCATGGAGATTAAGTACGGATTCAACTTGTCTGGAGAATGGGCCTAAGGCTTCAAATTCTACGCCAATCCATCCTTTCCTGATTTCCTCGGGGACACCCGGTCCTTCTGGCGTGCTGACTATTTTTATCCGCGGCATCTCGACACCTCCATTTTAATGTACTACCTCCCTCTTTAGTGTTTTTAATTTATCATTTCAGATAAAAAAATCAAGCCTCGTAGCGAGTTATTTTTTCGTTTGCCCAAACTTAGTTTTCAGAGTAAAATAGTTTAAGTATGAAGTTCACCACTGTTAAAAGTAAAATCTTATTCGTAGCCATTTTGATTGGCTTTATTCTCTCTTTGAATTTTTTTCAAAAAGGAACAAAGGGATTTTTTTATAATCTTTCGGCCCCGATTCAGACAACCTTTTGGCAGTTAGGCGAGAGGGTCTCCGGTTTCTTCGGGACGATAGGTAATCTGAACAATCTTAAAAAAATAAACGATGAGTCTCAAAAAACCATCCAGGAACTTTTAGCCGAAAAAGCCTCTTTTGCTGAATTAAAAAAAGAAAACGAAATATTGAGAGAGGCCCTGCAGATCGGTCTGCAGAAAGATTTTCGACTTGCTTTAGTTAGGGTGATTGGTAAAGATATCGGCCAGGAATCAATTTTAATCAACCAGGGCGCCGGAGACGGCTTGTCGGCGGGTATGCCCGTGGTTACTCAGCAGAAAATTCTTGTGGGCAGGATAAGCGAGGTTTTTAAAAGTTTTTCGCGGGTCACTTTAATTTCCAGCAAAGAGAGCACTTTTGATGCCAAAGTGCTCGCCTCGCCAGGCGAAGCCGGCGGGTCGGACACAGACACTACCGGAGTGGCCCGGGGCCAGGGTAATTCTAAAATCAAGTTTGATTTGGTTCCGCAAGACAAGACCCTAAAAGTAGGCGATTTGGTCGTTTCAAGCTCTTTAGGGGGTATTTATCCTGGAGGACTTTTGGCTGGTACGGTCATTGAAGTCTCAAGGAATGATGTCAGTCCGTTTTATCAGGCGGAAATTAAGCCGCTTTTTGACATACAGAATTCGTCCGCGGTTTTTGTCATTCTAAACTTCACGAAATGATTAAACGGATTTTAATCTTATTCGCTATTTTTTATTTGTTAGCCTTGCTGCAAACAAGCTTTTTTATCCATTTTAAGATTTGGGGCATTGTTCCGAATTTTATCCTAATTTCGGTCTTGCTGATTAACGTTTTAGAGAAGCCTAAAAAAAATACCGGAATTGTCGCCGGCTTTATCGGCGGGTTCTTTTTAGATATTTTTTCCTCAAACTTCATCGGTTTTTACGCTTTAATTCTTTTAGCCCTATCTTTTTTAATTAAAATAATCTTCAGAAAATATGTTTGGGCCCCAACTGGGTAAATTTAAAATTAAAAGGCCTCATCATGAAATTGAATTTCACGAGGTTCTATTAGACTCTTTAGCCCAAAAAAAAGAGCGGGAGCTCGGCCTTTCGGAGCAAAAACTGGAAATACTTTTACCTCAAAAGATTTTACAGGCGCTTTGGCTTGGTTTTTTAATATTAACTTTAATGCTTTTTGGCAAGACGGTCCAGTTTCAGGTTTTTGAAGGAAAAGCTCTGGCTCAAGCTTCAGAAAATAATCGGTACGTTATCCGTTTGATTCAGGCGCAGAGGGGAGTGATTTACGATAAAAATATGACCCAGCTCGTATTTAACAAGCCGAGCTTCGACCTAATCGTCCGGCCTAACGATTTACCCAAAGACGAAAGCGCTCGGGAAAAGATTTTTAAAAATGTCGCTCAGATTATCGGGCAGGATTACGAAACACTCTCAAAAAAAATAAATATTTCTAACTTCGCCGAGGTGGCCGTCGCGGAAAATCTTGATTACCAAACCTTGATTTTATTTGAAGCGCGCAGCCACGAATTTCCTGGTTTTGAGACTAAAAACAATACGGTCAGGGAATACGTTCCGGGGCTTAATGTTTCTCATTTAATTGGCTATCAAAGAAAGACGGGCGAGAAGAAGGGCCTGGAAGAATATTACGACGATGTTCTCAAGGCAAATCCAGGGGAACTGCAGGTTAAAAGAGATGTTTTTGGTAATCCCATCGACAAAGAAGTTGTCGTCCAGCCTTCGCCGGGACAAAGCCTGGTTCTTTATCTTGACGCCGGCTTGCAAAAAAAGCTCAACGAAGCCATGGAAGCGGTCCTTAAAAGCGTCGGCGCTAAAAGCGGCGCAGCTGTGGCCTTAGACCCCAAAACTGGCGGTGTTTTGGCCATGACGAGTTTTCCTGCTTATGACAATAATTTATTTAGTCAGGGAATGTCTCAAGATCAGTGGAATGAGATAAACTCCAATTCTCAACACCCTCTTTTTAATCGGGTAATTTCTGGAGGTTATTTAGTGGGTTCTACCATTAAACCGCTACTTGCCTCCGCTGTTTTACAGGAAAAGATAATTTTACCGGATAAAAAAATAAATGATAATCTGGGATTCATCTCAATTCCTAATCCTTGGGACCCGAGTTCGCCGACAATAAAAAAAGACTGGTCGATCCACGGCTTGACCGATATGAGAAAAGCCATCGCCGAATCTTGCGACGTTTATTTTTATACTATAGGCGGCGGATTCGGCACTCAAGAGGGTCTGGGACCTACTAAAATTAAACAATATTTGGAACTTTTTGGTTGGGGTCAAGAAACCGGTATCGACTTGCCGGAAGAAGCCAAGGGCTTTATTCCCGACAAAGCTTGGAAGAAACAAACTTGGGGACAGAGTTGGTGGGACGGCGACACCTACAATCTTTCCATCGGTCAGGGGTTCTTGCAGATTACTCCCTTGGAGGTGGCTAATTCCTTTGTGGCTATTGCTAACGGCGGAATTCTGTACCAACCCCACATTGTTAAAGAAATTATCGATAGCAATAAAAATCAGGTAGAAGAAATTACTCCTACAATTATCCGCCAAAACTTTATCGATCCGCAAAATCTGGCCGTGGCTAGGGAGGGGATGCGGCAAGCGGTCACCGGCGTCAATTCGCCTCAAGCATCGGCGGTCTTATTAAGTTCTTTGTCGGTAAAAGTGGCCGCTAAAACCGGTACGGCTGAATTAGGCGGAGATTATTATCAAAATTGGGTGACGGTCTTTGCCCCTTATGACGATCCTCAAATAGTTTTGACTATTGTTGTCGAAAAAGTTAAAGGGGCTCAAGTAGCTTCTTTGCCTGTGGCTCAAGAGGTGTTGGATTGGTATTTCTCCCCTTGACAGGTATTTTTATTCTATTAAGATGGATAAATATCACATATGGAAAAATATCTTACCCAAGAGGGTTTGGAAAAATTAAAAAAGGAACTGGTTTATCTTAAAGAAACCAAACGCACGGAGATTGCCGAGCGACTGGAAAAGTGCATTTCTTTCGGAGACCTTGCCGAGAATTCCGAATATCATGAAACCAAAGAAGCCCAGGGATTTTTGGAGGGCCGTATTTTGGAATTGGAAGATCTTATCAAAAATGCCGTGATCGTTCCTGAAGAAATAAAGAATCATTTCGCCCAAGTGGGATCGACCGTTTTGGTTAAAGCCGGGGATACTACTCAAGAATTTAAAATCGTGGGAGCTGAAGAAGCGAACCCTATTGAAGGCAAAATTTCTATTGATTCGCCATTGGGTAAAGCCCTGATTAACCAACCGAAAGGCGTGATTATTGAGATCAACGCTCCCAGCGGCAAAATGCATTACAAAATCGTTAAAATCGAGTAAAAATTAAAACACTCAGCCCCGCTTTGGCGGGGCTTTTCTTTTAGCTAAAAATACCTTAAACTGAAATTAGTATGCCGATATTAAATATCAGAAAAAACAAATTAAATAAGCTGGCTGCCCTCAGAAAAGCCGGCATTAATCCCTATCCCGTCAAAACCAAAAGGACTCATACTATTGAGCAGGCTTTGGCTGGCTTTGATCAATTATCCGAGCAAAAAACCAAATTAAGCTTGGTTGGGCGAATTCGTTCCGTTAGGGCGCAGGGCGCTTTGACTTTTCTGCATTTCGAAGACGGTACCGGTAAAATCCAGGCGTTTCTGAAAGAGGATCAGGTCGGAGCAGAGAAATATAAATTTTTCTCGGATAACTTCGATATCGGCGATATTGCTGAGTTTTCCGGGATTTTGTTTATTACAAAACGTGGAGAAAAAACAATTGAAGTCGCTGAGTTCCAAATGTTAAGCAAATCTCTTTTGCCTTTGCCGGAAAAATGGCACGGGCTTCAAGATGTTGAAGAAAGATTCAGGAAAAGATATCTGGATTTGATTATGAACCCCGAGGTTAAAGAGAAATTCAAATTGCGTTCAAAAATAATTAGAGAGTTGCGCAATCTTTTATCTATTAACGATTTCTTGGAGGTGGAAACGCCCATTCTACAGCAGATTCCCGGGGGAGCTTTGGCTAAGCCCTTCAAAACCCATTTAAATGCTTTGAAGCTTGATTTGTACTTGCGGGTAGCTCCTGAGCTTTATTTAAAGCGTCTTTTAGTCGGCGGTTTCGAAAAGATTTACGAAATAGGCCGGTGTTTTCGCAATGAAGGCATGGATGCTTATCATAATCCTGACTTTACTATGATTGAGCTTTATTGGGCTTATCAGAATAGGGACGGCTTAATGGAGTTTATCGAACAATTTATGTTTGATCTGGTAAAAAGAACTAAGGGGACAACTAAAATCACCTTCCAGGGAAAGGAGATTGATTTTCAGGTTCCTTGGCCCAGAATTAAATTTAAGGATTTGGTTAAAAAAACCAAAGGAGCTGATTTGGACGAGCTTTTTAAGGAAAAAGTCCAGGAGATAGTTCAACCCACTTTTATTGTGGACCATCCAGTAGGCATGGCGTCGTTAGCCAAGGCTAAGGAGGGAGACGAGCAGTTCGCTGATAGGTTCCAGGTGGTGGTGGGCGGGGTAGAGTTGATCAACGGCTTTTCTGAATTGAATGACCCCCTGGAACAGGCTAAGCGTTTTAAGTCAAAATTAAGCCAGGACAGGATGGACCAAGACTTTATTGAGGCCCTGGAATACGGCATGCCTCCGGCCGCGGGTTTGGGCATGGGCATTGATAGGCTGATTATTCTTTTAACAGACTCCCACAGTTTGAGAGACGCGATTTTATTCCCGACGATGCGACCAAAATAAACGCTTGAATACTGTCTTTTCTCGCGCTTTACCCTGAAGGGCTCCGACACGACTCGAAAATCCAGTATTCGTCGCTTAATTATACATACTATGTTAGATCTCAAATTTATTCGGCAAAATCAAGAAAAGGTTAAAGAGGGCTTGGCTAAAAAACAGGTGAATATTGATATTGACCGGCTTTTGGCACTGGACGAAACAAGAAGAGAGTCTCTCCAAAAAATAGAATCCTTAAGAGCCGAACAAAATAAGCTCGGTAAAGAAGATATCGTTAAGGCTCAGGGGATTAAGGCGGAAATCAAAAGTCTGGAACCGGCATTGGCCGATATCGAAAAGGAGCTTAACTCCTTATTGCGGCAGCTTCCTAATTTGCCCTTGGACGATGTGCCGGTCGGCAAAGATGAAAAAGACAATGTGGTTTTAAGAGAGGAGGGTAAGAAGCCGAAATTCGATTTTGAACCTAAGGACTATCTGGCAATCTCCGAAAAACTTGATTTAATTGACGTTAAAAGAGCGGCTAAGGTTTCCGGAACGCGTTTCGGCTATTTGAAGGGCGAAGCGGCTTTGTTGGAATTCGCTTTGATTAATTTAGCTTTCGATGTTTTATCTAAAGAGCGGTTTATCTCAGTGATTCCGCCCGTGATGATTAAAACCGAAATGATGGAAGCTATGGGTTACATTGATACGCCCGAAGACAGGGCGGAAAGATATTTCCTTGAAAACGGCAAGCTTGTTCTGGTGGGTACGTCCGAACAATCAATCGGTCCGATGCACCAGGGAGAAATTCTGGAAGAAAAAGATCTCCCCAGAAGATATGTGGCTTTTTCAACTTGTTTTAGGGAGGAAGCCGGAGCCTACGGAAAGGATACCAAAGGCATTTTGCGGGTGCATCAGTTTGATAAGGTGGAAATGTTCACTATTTGTCAGCCGGAAAAATCACAAGAGGAACACCAGCTTCTTTTAAAGATAGAAGAAAAACTGATGCAACTTCTAAAGCTCCCCTACAGAGTCGTTCATTTGAGTTCTGGCGATATTTCTCGGCCTTCAGCCTCAACATACGACATTGAGACTTGGTTGCCCGGGCAAAAAGAATACCGGGAGACTCATTCTTCGTCCAATTGCACTGATTTCCAGGCAAGAAGATTAGATATCCGCTATCGTTCAAAAATTGGCGTGGAGTATGTCCATACCCTCAATGGAACGGCTTTTGCTATTGGTCGCATGCTAATTGCGATTATTGAAAATTACCAGCAGAAAGACGGCAGTATTGAGGTGCCCAAGGTTTTGCAGAAATACACCGGTTTTAAACGAATATCAAGAGGTCCGACCTCCCGAAATTAACGTAATACTAGGAGGTCGGACCTCCTAAATATCGTTCGTTATGGATACTATTCTTATTCTTCACGGTTGGGGTTGGCCTATTTCTTCGCCACAGTGGGCGAGAGTTAAACAATTTCTAGAAAATAAAGGATATAGAGTTTTTGTGCCAGATTTGCCTGGGTTTGGTAAAAGTCCAATGCCAGCAAAACCATGGACGATAGATGATTACGTGGAATGGGTTAAAGATTTTTGCGAGAGAAACGGGCTTTTACAGATTTTTTTAGTAGGTCATTCTTTCGGAGGTTCAATATCGACTAAGTTTTCTATTAAATATCCTGATAAAGTTAAAAAACTTATTTTGGTTGATAGCGCGGGTATCAGAAAAAAAAGATTAAAGAAGGAAATCCAAAAAGTCATCGCTCATCTTTTGAATAAATTTTCTTTCTTACCGTTTTATGGGTTTTTTCGGAAGATCGCCTATCGGACACTGTTTAGAACAAGCGACTACTTGCTAACCGAAGGAGTAATGAAAAAAACCTATCTTAATATCATCGGGGAAGATATTTCTAATTTTTTCTCTCAGATTACCGTTCCCACTTTACTTGTTTGGGGAGAGAAAGACGGTATTACTCCGCTTAAGCACGCTTATTTTATGAAAGAAAAAATTGCGGGAACGAAGTTGGAAATTATCTCGAATGTTGGGCATAATCCTCATCGCGAGGCCCCCGAGATTCTAGTTGAAAAAATCGTAAATTTCATCAGGTTATGATTAATTCATTTTACATCTTCATTTCCATTTTATGGTCGATAGTTTTCGTCAAAAAACTGCTGTTTTGGGTTTATCTTTGGCAGTTGAAGGAATATCATATCGGCAGGTTCCGAGACCACTTCCGCACGTATAAAGGCAAAAGGCTTATTTTAAGCTGGTGGCTCTTACTAAAAGTTTTAATTCTTTTGGGTATATACTTTTCCGCTAGGTTTGTTTGGACGGAAATAAAAATCAATTTAGTCTATCTGGCAGTTTTGATTTTCTTTATCGAGAGCGCGCTTTTTCTGAAAAGCGTTCATCAAGGAACATATAAGAGGCCCGTAATTACCCGGAAAACGGCGGTGATTTTAACTACAGGAACTTCCATGGGATTGTTGTTGGTTTTTAGCCTTTTTGTCTTGGAGTTTTCGTTGACGAAATTTGTTTTTCCGCTGTTGTTCTTAGACGCTTTAGCGATGATTTTCTTTTCAGCCCTGGTTTTGGCCTATCAGCCCATGGCCGTTATCTTACGGAACCGAATCATTAGCGCGGCTAAAAGGAAAAGAGCCGAATTTAAAAAATTGCTGGTAATCGGAGTGACGGGTTCTTACGGCAAAACTTCGACTAAGGAATATTTGGCCGCGATTTTATCTGAAAAGTTCAATGTTGTAAAAACTAGGGAGCATCAAAACTCTGAAGTGGGCATTGCCCAATGCGTTTTAAACGAGCTGACGCCAAGTCACGAGGTTTTTATCGTTGAGATGGGCGCTTATAACCACGGAGGGATTAAGTTTTTATGCGATATTGTACAGCCTAAAATTGGAGTTTTAACTGGCATTAACGAACAGCACATGGCGACTTTTGGCTCTCAAGAAAATATTATTAAGACTAAGTACGAATTAATTGAAAGTTTACCTAATGACGGCACGGCTTTTTTCAACGGGAATAATCAATATTGCCGAGATCTTTTTCAAAAAACCCAGATTCGGAAAAAGCTTTACGGTGAAGGGGCTAGTTCGTCTTATGAAGAAAATTTGGCCGGGGCCGTAGCTGTGGCTGAGTTTTTGGGCATGAACCCTGAAGCAATCGAGCGAGGTATTCAAAAGATTAAATTGTCGCAGACTAACCGCGTGAAAAAAGGTACTAACGGCATAGCAATTATCGATTCCACCTATTCGGCCAATCCCAGCGGAGTTATCGCTGATTTAGGGGACTTAAAGAAGTGGCAGGGGAAGAAGGTAATTGTGATGCCTTGTTTGATTGAGCTTGGCCGAGTCTCAAAAGAGGTTCATCAGAGAATCGGTAAAAAAATCGGGGAGGTTTGCGATTTAGCTATTATTACCACTAAAGACAGATTTAAAGAGATAAAAGAAGGAGCTCCTAACGCCTTATTCATGGAAAGGGCAGATGAAATCGCGGAGAAGATAAAGAGTTTTTGCAAAGAAGGCGATGTCGTTCTTTTAGAAAGCAGAGTTCCGAGCCGAGTGATTAATTTATTGATAAAATAAA
>JBBTYF010000028.1:0-1510 GCA_038061935.1 Patescibacteria group bacterium
AAATCAACTGATTTTCCGTATCTTATCGCCCGTCTTAAAATCTTTCTTAAAACATAACCTTGCTCAACGTTGGACGGCAAAATCCCTTCGGAAACCAAAAAAACAGCGCTTTTAATATGATCAGCGATAATTCTTTTAGCTTTATCTTCCTGGCCGGAGATGCTATCAATCAACGGTATAAATAAATCCGTTTCAAAAACATTCGATTTGTTTTGCGAAGCCATGGCTAAACGCTCCAGTCCCATACCCGTATCAACGCCCTTCTGTTTCAAGGGAGTAAGTTTCTTATTTTTATCCTGATAATACTCGTTGAAAACTAAATTCCAAACTTCGACGCCGCGAGCATAAATTTCGGTGGTTGGCCCACAAGGCCCTTCCTCTCCAGTCGGCCCCCAAAAATTATCTTCCCGGCCGGCAAGTTTCAAGTTTCCTTTCTTTTCGGAAAAACCAAGTTTTTCCCAAAACCCAATGGCTTCTTCGTCTTTGGGCACATCTTTATCGCCAGCAAAAACGGTAACATAATCTATTTTTACCTTAATAGAGTCGATGAATTCCTTGGCCAATTTAATCGCCTCTTCTTTGAAATAATCGCCGAAGCTGAAATTGCCCAGCATTTCGAGAAACGTTAAGTGAGTATCATCCCCCACTTCTTCAATATCGGAAGTGCGGAAACATTTCTGGCAAGAAGCGACCTTATCCCCATAGGGCGATTTTTTGCCTAAAAAGTATTCTTTGAACTGCTGCATGCCGGCTGTGGTAAAAAGCACCGACGGATCAGTCGGCAACAACGATGAAGAAGCCACGATTTTGTGGCCCTTATTTTGGAAGAAATCTAAAAATTCTCTCCTTAATTCTTGAGAAGTCATGCCACTTTCAATTATAGAGAATTGGACACGCTAAATCAAATCATGTAGAAAAATAAAAACCCGCTTTCGTCATTTGACTACTTGCAGGTTTTACCAACGCCCAAGGGGCGAAAGGTACATCTCCGCCAAACCCGTTAATATCCCCACAACGCCTAGTGACAATAATATGGCGAAAAAACACCATATTGCTGTATCGCGGAAATTATAAGGGCCGGGGAATACCTCTCCCTTCCTCAAAAAGAAACCTGTCCCAAAGAAACACAGATAAATAATCCCCTGGAATACCCCTCCAGCCAGATTGATGAACCAATTCCATTGTTCTGGAGCGTCAATCCATACCGCACCAGATGGAGGCCAAGAAAACCATACCACGCTTATTACCCTTCCCCCAACAAGTTTGGTGGCTAAAAAATGGCCGGCTTCGTGAATTGGAACCGATACAAGACTTAGTACCACCGTAATAATTATCAAGCATCCAAAAATCAAGAATAATTCCCTTTTCAATCATTCCTCCTTTAGTATATATATCTACCTGATATCTTGGAGATAATTTCCTCAAAGAACTTTTTCCTTCCGCAAACTACTATCCTTCAATGCGATTCAGGATACTAATCTCTGGAAGTATGGGGGACGATTTATACGTT
>JBBTYF010000029.1:0-4276 GCA_038061935.1 Patescibacteria group bacterium
AAAAGATCGTGCGGCGCGCTTTCTTTTTGTCCAGCCTGGGTTATTTCCACAAACTTTCCTTGTTCCGTAAGTTTCCATAATTCAGGAATTGTTCGGGCTCCTGCGTAGCTCATCCCCGATCTTAGTCCTCCGATAAGGCTTTTAATGACGTTCTTGGCGCTGCCTACATAGGGGACATAAGCTTCTTCAACTCCCTCTGATTCTATATAATTATAAAATTCTTCATCTCCAGGGGTTTCTCCATTTGAATTCCCCAAAATATGTTGAAGTTTTTCTCTGGCATCAGTTGAAGACAGTCCTCGGTGGCGTTTTACAAAATTACCCCTTACTTTTACTTTGTCTCCGGGAGCTTCGTCAGTACCGGCCAATAGCCCTCCCAAGAGAACCGCTGAAGAGCCTGCGGCCAAAGCCTTGACCACATCTCCCGGATAGCGGATTCCGCCGTCGCCGAGCACTGTTTTTCCATATTTCCTCGCTGCTTCGGCTGCCCACATGATTGCGCTGAATTGGGGAACGCCGAATCCGGTGACTATCCTTGTTTTACAAGAACTGCCCGGGCCTATGCCGACTAAGACTCCATCAGCTCCGGCCACGAACAAATCCTCTGCTCCCTGATAGTTTGCGATACCTCCGGCCAAGAGATCGACATCGGGAAAGTTTTTCCGGATTTCTCTGACTGCTCGGTGGCATTCGGTCATATATCCATTGGCAACAGCTAAAACGATCAGATTTGCGCCCGCTGCCAAAAGAGCTCCAGTGCGTTCCAGAAAATTCTTTTCCCGGGTACCGACGCTGGCTGCCACTAAAAGATGTCCCGCCGAATCGCGGACGGCCAAACTGTTCTGTGAACGAGCCTGGCTATCTTTTTTACTCATCAGGCCGCAAAGTTTGTCTGTTTTGGGATCAATTAGAGGAAGCTTTTCAATTTTATATTTGCGGAAGAGAGCAATCGCCTCTTCTGAGGTTATCCCGGGTTCAGAAACAATTAATTGAGACCGCGGAGTCATTAGTTCCCGGGCTTTCATGTTGGGATCTTTCTCGAAATCAATATCTCGAGAGGTAACGATTCCCAGCAGTTTTTGCTCTTTGTCTATGATTAGTATCCCGCCGACTCTGTGTTGCCGCATAATACCGAGGATTTGTTCTAAAGTGGCGTCAGGAGGCAGCGTATAAGGGTTTTGGATAACAATATTCTCCGCTCTTTTTACCTTAATCACTTCGGCGACCTGTTGGTCAACAGTATTCCAGCGGTGAAGAATGCCGAGTCCCCCTAACCTAGCTAACGCGATAGCCATCGGGGCTTCGCAAACCGTATCCATGAAGGTGGCAATAATCGGCATCTTTAAAGTGATGGTTCTCGAGATTTTTGTTTCCAGGCTTACTTCCCTTCTTGATTTGATGTCGGAACATTGAGGAATAAGCAGAATGTCGTCAAAACTGTAAGCTTTTTTCATTTTGTCATCATCTCCTTTTATTTTTAACGTGCCATAGATATACTAAACTAATTTGTTATTTTCGGCAACCTTGCGGAAATGGAATCCGAAAACCGCAAGCCTGATACCTATGGGCAGGTTTTGAGGTTTCTTGAAAAGACACCAAAAAAAGAGTTTCCAGAAATAAAACCTTTCTTTTTCTTTGATTCCTAAAACCCAGAACGATTTTAATATGGGAAGCAATAGGCCGAAATCTATTTTATAATTTTTATATTTTTTAGGCTTATATTCTTTTAAAAAAGAAATCAATCTTTGGGAATAGTGCTTGGGCGCATAAATATGATCAACCACCCGTTTATAGCCCGTCAGTAAAGAATTTCGGTTCATTTTGGGGATAAAATTTAAAGCGCCGTCGGTATTGTCGCCAGTCGCGCGGTTTAGAAGGCGTTTTTCTTTCTCTAATCTTTGCCACAACCTTGTTTTGGGCATGACTTGCAAAAGCCCCACCATAGCCATGGTAATTCTGCTTTTTTGGATAAAATCAATCATTCGGTTAAAGATTGACGAAGCGTCGTTATCAAATCCTAAGATAAAACCGGCCTGTATCTGGAATCCTTTATCGTGGATAATTTTGATCGAAGATAGCAGGTCGCGATTCATATTTTGAAGTTTCTGGCATTCCTGCAGGCTTTCTTCTTCCACGGTTTCGATGCCGATGAAAACAGTCCCGAACCCCGCGCTAACCATCAAATCCATCAATTCTTCGTCGTCGCTTAGATTAATTGACAGTTGAGTGTTTAAAGAAAAAGGGAAATTTCTTTCTTTCTGCCATTTGATAATAGCCGGAAGGATTTCTTTTTTTAATTCCGCTTTATTGCCGATGAAATTATCATCGACAAAGAAGATGCTTTCCCGCCAACCTAATTCATATAAAGCGTCGAGTTCCGACAGGATTTGTTCTTTCCCCTTAGCTCTTGGTATCCGGCCGTTTAAAACCACGATATCGCAGAATTCGCAATTATAGGGACAACCGCGCGAATATTGCACGCACATCGTGGCGTAATGCTTAAGTTTGATTAGTTCCCAAGCCGGCCGGGGCGTTTTTTTGATATCCGGACGAATATCGGAGCGGTAAATCTTTTTTAGGGCGCCTTTTTTCAAATCGGCTAAAAACATAGGGATAGTCACTTCCCCCTCGTCCAAGACAAAATGATCCACGTTTTTTGAAAATTCTTCGTAATCGTTGATGAAAAGAGGTCCGCCGGCCACGATTTTTTTATTAAACCTCTTAATCGTTTCGATTAACTCTGCGGCCGAGTCTTTTTGGATCCCCATGCCCGAAATAAAAACAAAATCAGCCCAAAGAATATCTTCATCTTTAAGTTTTTCCACATTCAGATCGATTACCTTTTTTTTCCATTCTTGCGGCAGTAAAGCGGCTACGGTTAATAGCCCCAGAGGAGGAAAAGCGGCTTTTTTAGCGATAAACGACAGAGCTGATTTGAAGCTCCAAAAGGTAGCGGGGAACTTGGGCCAGAGCAATAAAACTTTCATACATCTAATATATCAAAAAAACAGCGTTTCATCAACGCTGTTTTATTTTGATTATTATACTTCTAAGAGCGATTTATGTTCTGCTTCCCATCGGCGGATGCTGTCGTAGTATTCTTGTTTTTCATCAGCAAGCACTATCAGCCAGGAAAGATCGAACACCAAACGAATGCCGTTTAAAAGAAGTCTGCCAGTACGACCATTACCGTCTCGAAACGGATGAATTGCCTCAAACCAATGATGGTAGTGCCAGGCTAGCTCATCTGCCGTGTCGCTCGGCGTCCACAGATCAAGTAATAAGGAGCCTTCCCAGCGTTCCATCAACTTTGCTATGTTTTCCGGTCGCGGTTTCAATTCCGTCCCCACCCGAACCCCAACCTTTCTAAATTTCCCTGGCTCTAAAATCTCCCGGCCTATTCGAATTTCTCTTTTCATTAAAATGCCGTGGATACTCTTAGGGGTTACTACTACCCTGCGTTCTTCGGCTGATTGCCAAACAATCTCGGCCGCTTCCAGATGATCGGTAAAAAGATGATGATCTTTCCTGACATAAATATTTTCAATCGCATTGCTTTCAACGACATATTTTTCCAGCAATTCTCGCTTTTCCATATTACCTCCAATTATTAAAGTGCTAAGTCAATTTACATAATTATAAAACAAAAATCAAGCCCTTGCGGGCCTGAAAATGCGTTAATCAATGTCGTAAGTTGATTAACCTAAGCTGCTTTTGCTTCTAAACGGATAATCTTTCTCTCTAATGAAAGCACTTTTTCTGTTTCAATTTTTCTTTGGTTTTTTAACTGGGTAAGAATTTTCCTAATGTTTCTCAATTCCTTTCCGTGCTCCGTAGACATATCTTCTAAAGCGATAACACGTCTTTCTAAGCTAGATAATTTAGTTTTAATTTCGTCAAAACTTTCGTCAATTTTATCGAATCGGTCGTCCATATTATTAAAATCGTCCTTAATCGCCGTAAAATAAGGCTCTGTTGCTTCGACAACGACACTTTTTATTTCCTTTAAATCTTTTTTAGTTAAAGACATACTATTTACTAATTTCTTTAATACCGATGTATCTCTTAATATATTTTACCAAATTTGCCGAGCATTTACCACACAAATCAAAATTAAGCCACTCCCCACCTCCTCTTATAGTTAAGTTTATCCATCTTGATTTTTTATCCAAGGAAGAATGTTTTTCCTTTTTTGGTTGTTTACATTTATCACATTTAGTTAAATTCATACTTTGATTATAAGTCCCGCCAGAAACGGCGTCAAATTTTGCAGGGG
>JBBTYF010000030.1:0-1313 GCA_038061935.1 Patescibacteria group bacterium
AACCGGCAGGATCTTTGGAAAAGCTACGGGTGAATTCTATCACATTTCCGACGAACTTAACAACCCTCTCTAAGATATCGTTTTCGTAATTTTTCATAACTTGCCAGATTGTTAATTGGCCAATTGTCCAATTTAGTACCCCTTAAGTTTCTTCAGAGAGCCGTGCTCTCTGATCCTGTCCAAAGCTTTCGCCTCAATCTGGCGGATTCTTTCTCTGGTAACTCCAAACGCCTCCCCCACTTCCTCCAAAGTATGGGTAACGCCGTCTTCTAGACCGAACCTCATGCTTAAAATCTTCTGCTCTCGCGCTGTCAGATCAACTAAAATATCGTGCAATCTTTCTTTCAATAAGGTTCTTGCCGCTTCCACTGAAGGCGCAATCACTTTTTCGTCTTCAACGAATTCGGCCAAAACGCTGTCTTCCTCGTCTTCCCCGACCGGCGTTTCCAGAGATACGGTTTCTTGGGAAATCTTCTGAATGTGATGGACTTTCGCCACATCAATACCCATTTCGGAAGCGATTTCTGCGGGCAAGGGTTCCCGGCCCAAGTCCTGCAGAAGTCTCCGCCTGATTTGAGTATATTTAGAAATAGTTTCCACCATGTGAACCGGGATCCTGATGGTTCTGGCCTGATCGGCCAGGGCCCGGGTGATGGCCTGGCGTATCCACCACGTAGCATAAGTGGAAAACTTATAGCCCCGTCGCCAATCAAATTTTTCTACGGCGCGAAAAAGTCCCAAATTTCCTTCTTGAATCAAATCAAGCAAGGTTAAGTTGGGCGATCGTCCGATATACTTTTTCGCAATAGAAACAACCAACCTTAAATTGGCCCGGGCCAATGATTTTTTAGCTTCTGTGTCGCCTTTTTCGATTTTTTTAGCCAACTCTTTCTCTTCATCGGCGCTCAAGAAAGAGACCCTGCCGATTTCTTTCAAATACATCTGCACCGGATCCAGCCCGCCTTCCGAGGTTATTTTAATCTCTTCTTTCTCTTTGTCGCTGGCTTCCTTGAGGTCTAAAAACTCCCTGGACTCTTTAGCCTCAATCCCCCGCTTTTCCAATTCCTCGTAAAGCGCATCCAAACCCTTCATGTCTTTTTCAATATCCGGAAAGGTATTTAAAATTTCCGAGTAAGTGATAAAGCCGCGGTTCTCGCCTTTCTTAATCAACTCAGCCATCTTTTCTAGAGTAACAACCTTGCTTTTCCTAGCCTTGGCTCCAGTAGTCTTTGTCCGCCTCTTTGCGGCTCTAACGAAAGTTGGCCTCTTCCTGATTTTCTTTTTTATTAATTTCTTTGCCTTTCTTTTGGCAG
>JBBTYF010000031.1:0-2444 GCA_038061935.1 Patescibacteria group bacterium
TACCACCAGGCGGCCCTGGATCCCAAGTATCATAAAATTCCTATTGCTTATCTCTTGCAGTGGGAAGCGATTAAAGAGGCCAAGAAGCGGGGATGCAGACTATATGACTTCTGGGGCTACGTCGACCCTAAATCGCATCATCCTTGGGCCGGTCCCACGCTCTTTAAGATGGGTTTCGGAGGCAGGGCCTATGAATACGTTAAAACCCAAGATCTGCCGTTATCCTGGAAATACTGGCCGATATATCTTTTCGAAACGCTTAGAAAAATTAAAAGAGGACTTTAATGACGGATAGGCACTACCGAAAACCTCATCGATATAAGAAAAGAAAACCAATCCTCCGTAAAAAGTTTTTAGCTTTATGTTTTTTAATATTAATTGCCGCTTGCGCTATTTTTTACGGCTTATTCCTCTGGAAGATTTTCTGGGTGGAGAAAATCATAGTTAGCGGCGAACAAAAGACCACTAAGGAAGAAATTGAATCTTTAGTTTCAAAAAGGTTGGAAAACGCCGTCTTGTTTTTTAAAACAAAAAGCATCTTGGCGATTGACAGGGGACAGATTGAAAAGGATATCTTAGAAGCGTTCCCCGGAATCAGCGAGGTTAAGATTAGCAAAAGCTTTTTTGACGCCATCAGCGTACAAATCACCGAAAGAACAGCCGTCGTTTTATGGTGCGAAAACGATCGCTGTTTTTTACTCGATAATCAAGGGGTAATTTTTGAACCAGTTTCTGAAACTGATTCCGAAACTAAACTTAGTTTAACTATGATAACTAAACTAAGTTTAGGAGAGACTTTTGCTTTGGGTCAAACGGTGATAGCGAAAGATGAACTTGCCCAGATTTTGGAGATTAAATCACAGCTTACTGAAACCGTTAAGATTGCTGTTGATAATGCGGTGGTTTCCGACGGACGATTAGACATCGAGACCGCGGAGGGATGGCTAATCCGTTTTAATCTGAAAGGCGATTTGGATTGGCAGATGACGGAACTTAAGCTAGCCCTTGAGAAACAAATTTCACCCGAGAAGAGGAAAAACTTAGAATACATTGATTTGCGCTTCAGCCGGGTTTATTACAAGTAAATATAGTGGAGGGTGTTCAACCCCTTGACAAGATTTGTAGATATGCTATAATTACAACATATTCAACTTAAGAGACCATGTTTACCCGCAAGGGCGTCGTCTAGGCTATAGACTAGGCACGAAACATGGTCTTTTTTATTTTATAATTTTTGCCACCAAGGCACCATCACTCTTGACAGGCAAGTGATGATTTTCTATAATGAGGTATATGGTGAAAATGCTTACCGAACGACAAGGGAAAATTTTAAATTGCATTGTGGGAGAGTACATCAGCTCCAAGACGCCCGTCGGTTCCAAAATACTTACCAAGAAGTATAAGTTTGGCATAAAACCGCCGACCATGAGGATTGAATTTCAGAAGTTGACCGACATGGGTTATCTGGCTCAGCCTCATACTTCAGCCGGCAGGGTGCCTACCGACAAGGGATACAGGTTTTATGTAGATAATTTACACTCAAGCGTTTTTAATCGGGGTTTTGATTCAATTGAACAAGAGATGGAGGATTCGCTCGGTTTTTTTCAAACTATGACGAAAAAAATAGCAGAACTAACCTCTAACCTAGCCATTACATATTTCCCGGAAGAAGGCATTGTTTTCAAGGAAGGTTGGGACGAGATTTTTAAAGAACCGGAGTTTGAAGATTCAACTTTTATCGCTAAGTTTATGGAAGCTGTTCAGAGTTTCGAAAAACACATTGACGAGCTGGAAGATTTCGATGATCCCCGGGTTTTTATCGGTAAAGAGAATAAAATGGTTCAAGCTCCCGAATTCAGCACAATTGTTTCCAGAATTCATTTGTCTAAAGAAAGAGAGGGAGTGGTCATTATTTTAGGACCGAAACGCATGGCTTACGATAAAAACGTCGGCATTATGAATTCATTAATTAAATTACTTGAATAACTAAAATTATTTAACATGACTGATAAAAAAACAGAGGAAGTTAAAAAGGAGAAGCCCACCTCCGTCCCGCTAAGCGGGACTACGGCGGGTGAAAAAGAAATACAGGAAAAGCTGGAGGAGTCAGAAAAGAAGGCCGCTGAATATTTAGCCGGTTGGCAGCGAGCGAGAGCCGATTTCCTTAACTATAAGAAAGAGGAAATAGAAAGGGTCGGTGAATTCATGAAATACGCCAATGAAGAATTCGTTTCAAAAGTTTTGCCGATTCTGGATAATTTTACTGAAGCGGAAAAAAGCATCCCGGATAATAAGAAAGATAATTACTTAAAAGGAATCTCGCAGATTAAAAGGCAATTCGAAGATTTTCTGAAAAGCCGGGGCGTAGAAGAAGTGAATTCGGTGGGGGAAAAGTTTGACCCTAACTTCCACGAAATTATCGGGGAAGTTAGCCCTTCCGAAGC
>JBBTYF010000032.1:0-2606 GCA_038061935.1 Patescibacteria group bacterium
GTGGAAAGAGTTTTAAATATGGCTGACGGCTGTTTGCTTTTGGTTGATGCCAAAGACGGCCCCATGCCCCAGACCAGATTCGTTTTGAAAAAAGCCCTGGAAATGGGCCATAAAATTATTATTGTCATCAACAAGGTTGATAAGCCCGATGCCCGAATCGATTTCGCTTTGAATGCGACTTTTGATTTATGTCTGGATTTAGGCGCCGGAGAACGCGCTTTGAGTTTTCCGGTAATTTACGCTTCGGGCAGAGACGGTAAAGCGGGCACGGATCCCGATTTTACTAAAATGGAAAGCATTAAGCCTCTGTTTGATGCGATCATTGAGTATATCCCTGCGCCTTCCGGAGATAAGACAGCTCCCTTGCAGATGCTGGTTACTTCAATTTCCGGAGATGATTTCAAGGGAAGAATTTGCATCGGAAGAATTCATAACGGCGTCATTCGAGCGGGCCAGGAAGTCATGCACATCAACCGCAAGGGAGAATCAAAAAAGTATCGTTTGACCTCTTTAATGACTTTCATGAGTTTGGGTAGAGCCGAAGCTCTTGAGGTTTCAGCCGGCGATATCGTGGCCTTGGCCGGAGTACCGGATGCTACGGTCGGAGAAACTATTACCGATCCCTTAAATCCCCAAGCTTTGCCTTTGATTAATATTGAAGAGCCGACGGTGAAAATGATGTTTTTGGTAAATGATTCGCCTTTTGCCGGGAAAGAAGGTCAATTTACCACATCCCGCCAAATTAAAGAAAGATTAATGAAAGAACTGGAAACCGACGTGGCGCTTAATGTCCAAGAAATCTCAGGCGTCTCCTGGACGGTTTCGGGCAGGGGCGAATTGCATTTGGCGATTTTAATTGAAAGAATGCGCCGGGAAGGCTATGAGCTCCAGGTTTCGCGTCCCCAGGTTATTATTAAAGAAATTAACGGCCGGAAAATGGCGCCGTTTGATAATGTTTATATTGAAACGCCCGAACAGTTTCAGGGTATAGTTATCCAAAAATTGAGCAGCCGGAAAGGGGAGATGAAAGACATGAAAAAAATAGGCGATACGGTTTTATTGGAGTTTGTCATTCCAACGCGCGGCCTTTTCGGATACCGAACCGAATTTTTAACTGATACTAAAGGATTGGGCATCATCAATACGATTTTCCATGGATATCTGCCGGATCCCGGAAATTGGGGAGAAGACAACCGGGGTTCTTTGGTTGCTCACGAAACTGGCACAACTAATTTATACGGACTAAGAAACGTTCAGGGCAGGGGCGAATTGTTTTATGGAGCCGGTGTCGAGGTTTACGAAGGCCAGGTGGTGGGGCAGAATTCCCGAAGCGAAGATATTAGGGTGAATGTCTGCAAAACAAAAGTGCTTTCCAATAACCGCAATAAAGGCGACACGCATGACGAGTTTCTTCAGTCACCCAAGGGCATGGGTCTGGAAGATTCGCTTGAATATATCAGGGACGATGAATTGGTGGAAATCACTCCCAAGAACATCCGCATCAGAAAATTATATCTGACCGAGATCGACGCCAAGCGCGCCGCTCGTTCAGTAAGACAGGATCAATAAATCGTCCTATCCCTTCCAGGTCAGGTGGTTTTTGGTTAACCCTTGACAAGTAGGTTAACATAGGTTAACCTAAGAGTAGGCGGTTAACATAGCAATTATTTTTATGAAAGACGAAAAATTTATTACAACGCCCGAGTTGGCAAAAATGCTGGGCGTCAGTCGCATCGCGGTTTATAAGAGGATTAAGAGTGGTAAAATTAAGGCCTTGAGAATCGGCCGAAATTTTGTTATTGATAAAAAAGACTTAGGTGATATTTTGGGTAAAGAACTGAAACAAAGCGAGAAGCTGGAAATAGAAAAAGCTGTTGAGAAAACTGTGGCCGATTATGGCGAAACGCTAAAAATGCTTGGCAAAACATAAAACATAATGAAAACACTATCTATTGCCGAAGTTGAATACACTGCTTTCAGGTTAGCCAAGGAATTAATGTCTTATAACGAACCGATTCCTGATTTCACTACCCGTTTTCCCAATATTTTGGAAAGTTGTCTTATGGCGCCGTTTCAAACATTCGAAAGGAAATCGGCTTATCAAGGGTTTATTGGGAAAGCGGCCATTCTTTTTTATCTGATGATTAAAAATCACCCTTTTCAGAACGGTAATAAAAGAATTGCCATAACAACCCTATTTCTTTTTCTCCATAAAAATAAGAAGTGGTTAAGGTTGGACAATAAGGAGCTTTATAATTTTGCGGTTTGGGTAGCTGAAAGTCCTGCCAAGTTGAAAAGAGAAAGCGTTATGGCTATTGAACAATTTATAAAAAACTATATAGTAGATTTATAAAAAATTATATGCCGTTATCAATCGGAATCGTGGGTTTGCCCAACGTGGGGAAATCCACGCTATTTCAAACCATCACTAAAATCCAGGTAAATATTGCGAATTACCCTTTCTGCACCATTGATCCTAATGTGGGCGTGGTTGCCGTACCCGATGAAAGAGTGGATAAACTGGCGGAACTCACCCAGTCGTTAAAAAAGATTTATACGACGATCGGGTTTTACGATATTGCCGGCTTGGTGAAAGGCGCCAATAA
>JBBTYF010000033.1:0-11787 GCA_038061935.1 Patescibacteria group bacterium
TAATTTCGACTCTAAATTATCAACGGCTTTGACCATCGCCAATTTAGTCGCTTCTAAAATATTAATCTTATCGATGACTTTTTCTGAAACTACGCCAATCCCCCATTCCACATCAGGATGTTTAGTTAAAACGCTGTAAATCTCTTCTCTTTGTTTTGCGGACAGCTGTTTGGAATCTTTGATATGGCAGAGGTCCGACCTCTTAACTATTACGGCGCAAGCGACCACGGGGCCGGCAAGCGGCCCTCTCCCAACTTCGTCAATCCCCGCCACTCTTTTAAATCCCCTTTTCCATAATTTATTTTCTTCTTTAAAACTCGGTATCATACTTCAATTCTATTCAGTATGACCCTGAGTTTATCGAATGGGTCATTATTTAATTTTAACATAAAAAGCGGCGATTAACTCACCGCTTTTTTATTGTTTTCTTGTTCTTGTTTTAATTTCTCCCATTGTTTCAAGCGAAGACGCAGACAGACATCGCTGTATAACCGGCATAAGGGCTGCTGATGGGCATATTGGAAGCCTGTGCGTTTCTTTAAAGCACCTGTTTCTTCCAGTCTTTTGTAAAAAAGCTCATCCAAATCGGGCCATTCCGGATTTTTCTCGGCCGAAGTTTTCATTTCTTCGAAAATCGTTCTTTCCTCCAGGGTCAAATCATCAAGATTGATTGTGCCGTGAAGTATGGTTTCGTATTTTTCCACAAGACCCTCCTTTTCAATGAACTCTCCTAATATTTTTGTAGCACATTTGCTAAAAATTTCCAGACAATGGTATAGTGATTTAATCGCATGAAGTTTACCCCCCACCACTTTTTATGTATTTCGTCTACATCTTAAAAAGTAAAGCATATGGAAATCTTTATATCGGATCCACAAATGATCTTAAAAAACGTCTTAGCGAACATAATCGTGGTATTAATAAGTCTACAAAGTATCGAATACCGTTAGTGCTTGTATATTACGAAGCTTATACTGCGGAAGCAGACGCAAGAATGCGAGAAAAAAAGTTAAAACAATTCAAGAACTCTTATGGAGAGCTCAAAAAAAGAATCATCAACAGTATCAACGCCGCATAAAAGTGGTGGGGGGTTTACTCATCTTCACGTCCACTCTCACTACTCTTTACTTGACGGTCTCCCTAAAATTGATGAGCTTTTGAATTGCGTCAAAGAAGCGGGCATGGATTCTATTGCCATTACCGATCACGGGGTTTTGTACGGCGCCGTGGAGTTTTTCAAAAAAGCCAAAGCCAAGGGAATCAAACCCATTATCGGCTGCGAGGCTTATGTGGCCATTGAAGGCATGACGCAAATGAGGCCGAACATCGACAGCGCCAGACACCATTTAATTCTTTTGGTTAAAAACGAACAAGGCTACCAAAATCTCGTGAAGCTCGTCACTCGCGCCCACCTTGAGGGCTTTTATTATCGGCCGAGAATCGATGAGGCGCTGCTGACCCAGCATGCCGAGGGCCTCATCGGACTTTCCGCCTGCGTCAAGGGAAAAATCCCGAGATTAATTTTGAATAAAGAGATGAGGAAGGCCGAAGAAACAGCCTTGAAATACCAGGAGATTTTCGGCCAGGGTAATTTTTACTTGGAGCTCCAGCATCATGCCCATATTCCGGAACAAGAAAAAGTGAATGAGGGGCTTATTAACATCTCAAAAAAAACCGGAATACCTCTTGTTGCTACCAATGACAGCCATTATTTGAGACTGGATGATGCGGAGGCTCAAGATATTCTCATGCTCATCAACACCGGCGCTGATCTTAATGACCCTGAAAGATTGAGTATGAAAATAGACGACTTTTCTTTGAAAACTCCGGAAAAGATGGCGGAAGAGTTTAAAGAATTTCCCGAAGCTCTTGAAAATACGCAAAAAATTGCGAACCTTTGCAATTTTGAATTTGAATTAGGCAAAGCAAAACTCCCCCACTTTCCCGTACCGGACAACAAAGACCCCGACGACTATTTGAAAGAATTGTGTTTGGAAAGACTGCCCCGACGCTATGAAAAACCGAGCAAAGAGGTGATGGAAAGATTGGAATATGAATTAAAGGTCATCAAACAAACCGGCTTTGCCCCCTACTTCTTGATTGTACAGGATTTCGTCAACTGGGCAAAAGACCAGCGCATTGTCGTGGGCCCGGGCCGGGGCTCGGCTGCCGGCTCCTTGGTCTCATATTGCTTAAGAATCACCAGCGTTGACCCCATTAAGCACAATCTGCTTTTTGAAAGATTTTTAAACCCGGAACGCATCTCGTTGCCTGATATTGATCTTGATTTTGCCGACCGGAGAAGGGATGAAGTCATCGAATATGTCGCCCAAAAATACGGTCGCGACAAAGTGGCGCAAATCATTACCTTCGGAACCATGGCGGCCCGAGCCGTGATCAGAGACGTGGGCCGGGCTTTGGGGTACCCTTACGGCTTTTGCGACAAATTGGCGAAGATGATCCCGTTCTCTTTCACGCTCAATGACGCTTTATCGAAAATCAAAGAATTCAAAGATCTTTATAATACAGATGAACAAGCCAAAAGACTGATTGATATCGGAAAAAAACTGGAAGGAGTAGCCCGCCACGCTTCCACTCATGCCTGCGGGGTCGTGATTGCCAAAGACCCGCTCGACGAAATCGTGCCCTTGCAGCATCCCACTCAAAACGACCAAAATATCGTCACTCAATATGAAATGCATGCCATTGAAGACTTGGGTCTTTTGAAAATGGACTTTTTGGGTTTAAAAAACCTGACCATCATCGAAGACACGCTGGCTCGCATTTACAAAGTGCACAATGTTTCGGTTGATATTGAAAATCTCCCGGAGGGAGATAAAAAAGTCTACAAGCTTTTGCAACAGGCCGACACAGTTGGTATTTTCCAGCTGGAAAGTGATGGCATGAGAAGATATTTGAAACAATTGAAGCCCTCTGAATTTGAGGATATCATCGCCATGATCGCGCTTTACCGTCCCGGCCCCATGGAATTGATCCCGGACTATATTGCGAGAAAGCACGGTAAGCAAAAAACAGAATACATCCACCCGAAATTAAAACCGATTTTGGAAAACACTCATGGCATCTGCATTTATCAGGAACAGCTGATGCAGATCGCCCGAGATTTAGCCGGATTCACATTAGGCGAAGCTGATATTTTAAGAAAAGCTGTCGGCAAGAAAATCAAAGAACTGCTTGAAGCCCAGGAAGAGAAAATGGTTCAGGGTATGCAGAAGAACGGTATTGATAAAAAGATTGCCCAGCAAATTTGGGAATGGATGCTGCCTTTTGCAAGTTACGGATTCAACAGAAGCCACAGCGCAGCCTATGCCACGATTTCTTACGAAACAGCCTGGTTGAAAGCAAACTATCCGGTGGAATTCATGTCAGCTGTTTTGACTTCAGAAAAAGCTGATGTGGAAAGGATCGCTATATTAATTGAAGAATGCAAAAAAATGAAGATTGAGGTTTTGCCGCCCGATATCAATGAAAGCTTTATGAACTTCGGCGTGGTGCCTCTAAAAAACCAGATCAGGTTCGGACTTTTGGCGATTAAAAACGTGGGCATCAATGCCGTGGAAGCTATTTTGGAAGAAAGAAAAGCCAACGGACACTACACTTCAATCCAGGATTTTATCTCCCGCATCGCCGCGGGCAATGCCTCGCGCAACTTAAATAAAAAATCAATGGAGAGCTTAATCAGGGCTGGAGTTTTTGACAGCCTGGAAGAAAGAAATAAACTACTAAATAACTTGGAAAAACTTTTGGAGCATGCCCGGGAAACGCAGAAGAACAAAGGCAACGGCCAAAAAGGACTTTTTGACGGATTTACAGGATTCACGGCCACTTTAGCTTTAGCCCAATCAGCTCCCGCAAGCTCCCACGACAAGTTAACGTGGGAAAAAGAACTGCTGGGCCTTTATGTCAGCGGCCATCCTTTAAAAGGCTTCCGAGATATTCTTCAAAAACGCTGCTTGGCCCTTGCCAAAGTCTCTGAGACCGCAGTCGGCAAATTGGTTAAAGTCGGCGGAGTTATTTCCAGTATTAAAAAAATTATCACCAAAACCGGAAAACCCATGATGTTTTTAAAACTGGAAGATGAAACGCAGCAGATTGAGGTTGTGGTCTTCCCTTCCGCCATTACCCGCAACCCCGGCATCTTCCAAGAAAATAAAGTCGTCTTTGTTTCGGGCCGAGTGGATGCGCGGGACGGCGTGCCTAAAATCATCTGCAACGAGATTGAAGAAATTATTGAGAAAACATAAAAACAGCCCGCAGAGGCTGTTTTTTAATATCGGAAAGACGGATCTCCCTTTTTCAGATGAAGGATTCATGTTAAGATAAAAACATGGAAATTGAGATAATTAGGCATTCTTTGTCCCATATCATGGCTTACGCCGTCCGGGAGCTCTTCCCTAACGTCAAATTTGGCATTGGGCCGGCTATTGAAAACGGATTTTATTACGATTTTGGCGTCAAAGACCTAATGGAAAAAGACCTCCCGAGAATCGAAACGAAAATGCGCGAAATCATCAAGCAAAACGTTTCTTTTAAAAAGCGGCAATTAGCGAGAAACGTTCTCGCTAATGTATTTAAAGACCAGCCGTACAAGTTAGAACTTGTAAAAGAAAAATCCAAAACAAAAAACACAAAATTAACCGTATATGAATCGGGTGCGTTTGTGGATTTATGTTCCGGACCACATGTGAAGTCCACGGAAGAAATAAACCCCGACGCTTTTAAACTAACCAAGCTGGCCGGAGCTTATTGGAAAGGTTCGGAGAAAAACGCGATGCTGACTCGTATTTACGGCCTGGCTTTTGAAACTAAAAAAGAACTGGACGACTACTTAGTATTGCAAGCCGAAGCTGAAAAAAGAGATCACCGTATTTTAGGCCAAAAGCTTGGCCTTTTTGTTTTTTCGGACTTAGTGGGCAAGGGCTTGCCCCTCTTCACCGAAAAAGGCTCGATTATCAGAAGGGTGCTTGAGAGATTCGTCGTTGATGAAGAAATTAAAAGAGGTTATCAGCACGTTTATACGCCGGAACTCGCCAAAGTGGAATTATATAAAACATCCGGGCACTATCCTTACTATAAAGAATCAATGTACCCGGTGATGAAAATAGACGAAGAAGAATTGATTCTGCGCCCCATGACCTGCCCTCATCATTTCCAGCTTTTTGCGAGCAAACCGAGAAGCTACAAAGAACTGCCTTTCAGAATCGCGGAACTAGCCAAACAATTCAGATACGAAAAATCGGGAGAGTTAACGGGTCTTATTAGAGTAAGGTCTTTCTGTTTGGCTGACGCTCATATTATTTGCCAAAAAGACGAGGCTATAAACGAAATTAATGGCGTTTTAGACTTAATCGAATACATGTCCGAGGCTTTAGGATTGAAAGTGGGCGTTAATTACCGATACCGCCTTTCTCTGGGCGATAAAAAAGACAGTAAAAAATATTATAAAGACGATGAAGCCTGGCGGTTTGCCGAAAATATCTTGAGGCAAGTTTTAGTGCAAAGGAAAGCTCCTTTCTTTGAAGCAGAAAAGGAAGCGGCTTTCTATGGTCCTAAAATAGACATTCAAATGAAAAACTTTGCCGGTAAAGAGGAAACTGCCTTCACCATTCAGTATGACTTTGTTATGCCAAAAAGATTTAAACTCGCTTACATCGACAAAGACGGCAAAGAAAAAGAGCCGATTGTTATCCATCGTTCGTCCATCGGCGCTATTGAAAGAACCATGGCCTTTTTATTGGAACATTATGCCGGAGCTCTCCCCTTCTGGCTGTCCCCCGTTCAGATCCAGATTATACCCATCGCCGACAGACATGTTGAGTACGCCCAAAAAGTTAAAAACGAATTAAAAGACTTCAGGGTGGAAATCAACGACGCACAAGAAACTCTTGGTAAAAAGATCAGAGAAGCTGAAATGCAGAAAATCCCTTACATCCTCGTCGTCGGCGACAAAGAAATAGCAGCCAACGCAGTCGGCGTCAGAGAACGAGGCAAGGGAGATTTAGGCATTATCGCTTTAAATAATTTTATACAAAATATATGCAAGAACTAACCCCATTAGCTCAACGCTTAGTTACCAGCTACCAAGAATGGGCGCTTAGCCTTCAAACCAAAGAAAGCGTCAGCACCATCAGTGTGGACGAGGTGGCGAGCCGTGTCGCTTCTTTCTATGAAAAAATGAGAGGAGTGATTGATTGGCGGGAAGAACATCTTTTAAGAAAAACGGCGGTTGAAAGAATTCTGAAAAGAAGGCTGTTTCTAAAACAAAACCTGAATAAGGACGATAAGATTGCCGAGCCCTTCATCGCTGAACTTATCCGGGGCGGACACTTCCCCAACGAAACCATCCCCGAAACAAAAATCGGAGAAGTGCAAAAAGTGATTGATAAATATGTTTTCATTTTAGAGAACGCTCCGGCGCCCAAGAAAGAAAAAGCGAAAATGTATCTTTATGACTGGCTTTTCGGAGTAGCGGCTTGCGAAATTGAGACCACGCTCTCTCCTTCCCCGAAAGAATCAGCTTTGATTGATTTTATGATGGAGTCAATGAAAGTGGGCATCCGAATAAAAGAAGGGACAAGCGTCCGCACCATCAGCGAAGGAGAAGCCGATACCCAGCTTTATATCGCCGTCCAAAGAGCGCTTTTCAAACTTGACTCGCCGACGATAACCTACCATCTTTTTAAACGATGGTTTTCGGACTGGACAAATCTCCCTCAACCCACCCTCAACGAAATCTCTTTAAATATCTATCAGGTCTGGAAAAAGATTGATGAAGCGCTGAAACACCCGCTTTCGGAAAAATTCTACGCTGTTTGCGAAAGATACGATACGCCTTACTTAATCTTGGGTGATATTATCGCTCAAAATCCTGTCCAGGCCCAAGAAACCTTAAAAAACCCGGAGATGCTCGAAAGCAAAATCAAGGAAGCCTACAGCCTAAGATTAAAAAAAGTCCGAACGAAGATTAACCGAGCAGCCATTTACAGCACCATTTCCATTTTTATCACTAAAGTTTTGGTGGCTATCGCCATTGAAGTTCCCCTTGAGGCATACGTCACCCAGCAATTTAATTATTTGACCTCTGCATTAAGCGTTGTAACTCCGCCTATTTTGATGTTCTTTCTCGTTCTTTCCATCCGCCCGCCCTCAAAACACAATGAAGGATTGGTAATCATGGAAGTGATGAAAATAGTCTATGGCAAAGAGAAAAAGAATGTTTACGAAATAAAGCCGTCTCCCCGCCGGGGCTTGGTCTTGAATTTCTTTATGGTTATCTTCTACTTAGCCGGTTTCGTTATCTCTTACGGCCTGATTGTCTGGGCTCTCCAAAAGGCTCACTTCAGCGTTCTTTCCACCCTTATCTTCCTCCTGTTTATTTCCATGATCTCTTTTACCGGCATGAAAATCCGCCAAAGAGCGAAGGAGCTCTTGGTTGAAAAAGAGAAAGAAACATTCCTGCACAGTCTGATTGACCTCTTCTCTTTGCCCATGATCCAAGTCGGCCGCTGGCTCAGCACCCAATGGAGCAAATATAATGCGGTCGCAGTCCTGTTTAATTCGCTGCTTGATATGCCCTTCCAGCTATTCGTCGAATTCTTAGAACAATGGCGGTCGTTTTTAAGGGAAAAAAGAGAAAAAATACATTAACCCTGTTAAATGCCGCGAAGCGGCAATTTCGCCTTAAGCGAAATTATTTAATAGGGTAAAGGTCAGAAGTTAATCAATTATAAATTAATAATTAACCCATAACTGCATGAAAATATTGAACTCTATTATTTTAAGCTTTTGTTTATTATTCGCTTTCGGCGTTGTTCTGGCTCAAGAAACCGAAACCGGCACCCAAGCCGCAGCTTTGGATGAAAACGTTACAGCCCAGGATTTAGGCGTCTCCGAATCAACCATTTTGCCCGACAGCCCCTTTTATTTCTTCAAAAATCTGGGCAGGGCCATTCAAAGCGCTATAACTTTAAACCCGATTAAAAAAGCCGAACTTAAAGAAAGATTCGCCAATGAAAAATTGATCGAATTGAAGAAGATGACCGAAAAGACCAAGAATCCCGAAGTCCTTAAAAAAGCCACCGAGAACTTCCGGAAAGAAGTCGAATCAGTGAAGAATGCGGTCGATAAAATAAAAGATAACGCCTCGTCAAGCGATGCGGTCGGTAAGTTCTTGGACAAATTCATCCAGCAGCAGACCCTTCATCAGAGAATTCTCCAAAAACTGGAAACCCAGGTTTCCACGACCACTATGGAAAGAATCCGCGAAGCCAGAGAACAACACCTTGAAAGGTTCGGCGAGGTCATGACCAAATTACAAAATAAGGAAAACATCCAGCAAAGATTGGAAAAAAACCTTGAAGAGATGAAAGGAAGCGAATTCAAGGATTTCAAGAACTTGGATATTCTCAAACAATTAGAGGAGAAAGCGCCCGAAGCGGCCAAGGAGGCCCTCCAAAGAGCTCAGGAGAACACCTTAAAGAGATTACAGGGCGACGTGGAGAAGATGTCTCCCGAAGACCAAACGAAATTTCAAGACTATATTGATAAAATCGGCGGAGTGAAAGAAAGGCAAATAGAAATTTTGGATAGTTTAAAAACCTCGATTAGAAACAGCCCGCAAATTATCCAGAAACTTCTCCAGATAAGAGAAAATGTTATCGACCAGGTGAAAGATGATACCACAAGCGGAAACGAAAATGAAGGCGTGGTGTGCCCGCAAATAGTTAAACCCGCCTCAACTTTTTGTCCCAACGGCCGAGTGGTCGTCAAGAAAGATGACAAGGGCTGTATCGCCGCCTTTGATTGCGTCATACCAGCTGAGACCAATATTGCGCCCAAACCAACTGAAAGTACGCGAGTTTGTACCACCTTATGGGATCCGGTCTGCGGCAAAAACGGAAAAACGTACAGCAACTCTTGTTATGCAAAATTGGCCGGTGTGGAAATAGCTTCTGAAGACGCCTGCAAATCTGTAGAAACGGGAGTTTCTCCTCAAATCAAAGAACAGATCAGAAGCTTGATACCGAGCGCAACGCAGTGAAATATCACCTCATCACCTACGGCTGCCAGATGAACAAAGCCGATTCAGAAAGAATTGCGGCTAACCTGGAAAAACGCGGCTATAAACCGGCGGCCAGCGCCAAGGAAGCTGACCTTGTCGTGGTTAACATGTGTTCGGTCCGGCAATCGGCCGTTGACCGGGTTTTTGGCATGCCCATGAAACTTAAGGGCATCAAAGCCAAGAAAGTATTAACCGGCTGTATCCTGAAAAAAGACCGAAAAAAGTTTAAGATGCTTTTTGATGAAATATGGGACGATCAAGATCTTACTGTGGTTACACCCAAGAACCAAAACCAGCTTTTGGTTTACGTGCCTATTTCCAACGGCTGCAATAATTTCTGCGCCTATTGCGTCGTGCCTTTCACGCGAGGCCGTTTAATCTGCCGCCCGCACGAAACGGTTCTAAAAGAAGTTCGCCGATTAGTTAAAGATGGTGCTAAAGAAATCTGGCTTTTGGGCCAAAACGTTAATGATTATAAATCCGGCAAGATTAACTTCGCCAAATTAGTCAAAATGATAAACGATATCCCAGGCGAGTTCAAATTCTTTTTTATGTCCCCCAATCCCAAGAACTTCTCCGACGAATTAATCAACACATTGGCTGGATGTAAAAAGTTCAGCAGATATCTTAACTTGCCCGTCCAATCAGGAGACGATGCGATTCTTAAAAAAATGAAAAGAAACTATACTGTCGGGCAATATAGAGATTTAGTTGTAAAAATAAGAAAGAAAATGCCCGATATCAACCTCTCGACCGATGTTATTGTGGGATTCCCAGGGGAAACGGTGAAACAGTTTGAAAATACCGCAAAGCTATTCAAAAAAATAAAGTTCGATATCGCTTACGTTTCCCAATATTCCCCGCGGGCGGGCACTGTCTCTTTCCAAATGAAAGATGATATTTCGCGAGAAGAGAAAAAACGCCGCAAAGAAATTTTAACTAAGCTTACCAAACATGGCTAAAAAAATGGTGGTCATTTTAGGACCAACGGCTTCAGGAAAATCGACCCTAGCGGTAAACATTGCCAAAAAGTTCTCCGCCCTAGGCGGACCAGCCTTGGGCTGGAACGGCGCTGAGGTTATTTCAGCTGATTCAAGGCAGGTTTATAAAGGCATGGATGTCGGCACAGGTAAAATCACTAAAAAAGAAATGCGGGGCGTACCCCACCACCTTTTGGATGTCGCTTCGCCCAAAAGAATTTTTACCGTCACGCAATACCGGGCGCTGGCCCTAAAAGCTATTAATAAAATATTGAAAAAGGGTAAATTGCCGATTCTCTGCGGCGGCACGGGTTTTTACATCCAAGCCGTGGTTGACGGCATTGTCATTCCCGCCGTCAAACCAGATTGGAAATTAAGGACAAAGCTCGAACGATTAACGACCGAGCAATTATTCGAAAAACTAAAGAAAATTGATCCCAAGAGAGCAAAAATAATCGACAGGAACAATAGAAGAAGACTTGTGAGAGCCTTGGAAATCATACTAAAAACAAAAAAGCCGATACCGGCTTTGAAAAAAAATCCTCTTCCCTATCCCATTCTGATAATTGGCGTAAAAAAAGAAAAAGGAGAACTTAAAAAGTTAATCTCCGAACGCCTAGAAAAAAGACTAAAACAAGGCATGGTCGAGGAAGTGAAAAAACTCCGTGAATCGGGCCTTTCCTGGGAAAGATTGAAAGGATTCGGTTTAGAATATCGTTATATTGCCCGATATCTAAAAACGACTAAAGATTTCCGAAATCCACTCAGATTTGAGAGGATTTCGGAAATCCCGAAATCCGTTAATTTTGAGAAATCGGATTTCTTTAATCGTCTCCAAAAAGAAATCGAACATTATGCCAAGCGTCAGATGACTTGGTTCAAACGAGACCAAAGAATCCATTGGATAAAAAAACAGCCCGAGGCTGAAAAGTTAGTAAAAAAGTTTCTGTAAAAAAGAGGAGGGGGAGATCATTGAAGACCTCTCCCTTTTCTTACTATTACCATTTTGCAGGTTCGTGAGAGACAACCTTTCCTGAAGAAAGGTATGCCCGGCCCCTCACCACCACTGGTTTGACCAGTCTCGGAGATTGACACACTGGGAAGAGAACCGTCTTCCCGTCTAACGCTCCGATCTTAAAAACTGTTGCGCTCATGAATACCTCCTATATAGTTATAGTGGACATATTTCGTCGCCCACCAGGCTGGCAAGGAAAAAGATAAAAGCCTAAATTAATGGGCCTCTTCCTCCTTTGCAGCCTGGTAGGGCTGATTCAAGCTTAAATCAGCTTATGACAGTATTATAGCATAAGACAAGTTTTTGTCAATAGCACAAAATTAAAGGCCCTAATTCAATGAATCGGGCCTTCTTTTTACTCATCAGTTTTCACACAAAAACAAATTCAGAAGCAGGACGCATTACGGACATCTCTTTCCATCTGTCCGTAAAAACAAACAGTATTCGGTCGCGATGTTTTATCTCCCCCACTAAATAACCTGTCGAAAAGAGATAATAACAGCTGTTTGCGTCCACATTAGATATCCCGACTAAAGTGCGAGATTTAATCGCCGTCTTAGCTTTATTTATATCCATTTTAAAGAACCTCCTTTAATACTTTGTCGTATCACCGACGATTAACCCTGTCAAGAAAGCAATTTCTTCAAAAGCTGACTCGTCATCTCGGGACTGGCCTTACCACGCGTTTGAGCCATCACCTGGCCGATCAA
>JBBTYF010000034.1:0-3209 GCA_038061935.1 Patescibacteria group bacterium
CCGCCACGACAAAGAGCCCGGTTATAATAAATATTAATAAATAAAATACTTAAAATTATGAATCAAAACAGTATTTTAAATCTGATGATTGCTCATCACGCCTTGCTTGAAACCCTGCTGGCCGTGTTTAAAGATGAGTTTAAAGCAGATTCCGTAGCCGCCGCTACAGCCCTGGATGAATTTAAATGGGAATGGGAAAAACATGTTTTCGGCGAAGAAAAAGTGATTTTCAAATTTTGCGGGGGAGGAGAAACGACGCTTTGTCAGGTGGTTCACGAATTGGTAGCAGAGCATATTCTCATACAAGAAACACTGAATGCATTTGAGAATAATCTGGCGATTAAAACTAGCGCTGATATTGATAATTTCCATAAATTAATAACAGAGCACAGGGAGACAGAAGAACAAACCCTCTATCCCGGCCTGGATCGCGAGTTGGACGAAGCGCAAAAAGAGGCGATTATCGCAAGAATCAACCAAATTCCCATGAAAAAATATACCGGGTGATTGCCCTCATTTTTAACAAAGAAATCCCGCCAAGGCGGGACTTTTTTGTTTCGGTTAAACAAGATATAATAAGGGAAGATTGGTCTTTAAAATGTTAAACCCCTCACCGCTTTTTGTTGTATTTCGTTGGGCTTAGCAGTTGCGTAGAAAAGTGGTGCGGGGTAAAATAGGGTTGATGAATTGGAATCCTTTTAAAATTGCTCCCAAGGGTTTTTTGGGAATAGATATCGGAACTTCCACTATTAAAATCGTTGAGATGTCGCGGTTAGGGAAGCGCAGAAAGCTGGATAATTACGGTGAAATGAAGGCAGAGGCTCTTTACGAAAAGCCCTTCCGAACGTTTGAAAAGAGCACGCTTTCTTTTTCCAACCGTGATGTGGTAAGGGCGCTTAGCGCCATTTTGAAAGAAACTGGGTTTAAAACCAATAAAGCCTTTTTTTCTATTCCCGATTTTTCCACCTTTTTTACCACCATCAACTTGCCGGCCATGACCGATGAGGAGGTTCCTCAAGCAGTCAATTACGAGGCTCCCCAGCATATCCCTCTTCCTTTGCAGTCAGTGACTCTTGATTGGCAGATTGTCGAGCGGGAAGCGAACGCCACTCCGGGCCAGGAAACTATCAAGGTTTTGTTGGTGGCCGTACCCAAGGATGTGATTCAGCAATATCAGCAGATAGCTCAGACCGTCGGTCTCGAACTTTTATCCATGGAAGCCGAAGCGTTCAGTTTATCGCGAGCCGTAATCACCGAAGCGGAAAAAAATAAAACAGTTTCTTTAATTGATGTCGGAGCCAGAAGCACGACGATTAATATTGTCGACAACGGCATTTTAAGGGTATCGCACAGTTTTGATACTTCGGGCAGCGATTTCACCACGGTTATCGCCAAGGGGCTGAATATCGAATATACAGAAGCTGAATTGTTGAAAAAAAAGCAGGGGTTGCTGGCTGAAAGCGGGGGAGTTAAAGAAATCATGTTGCCGTTGATCGACCTTATTATAGAAGAGATTAAGAAAATATTTTCCAGTTTTTACCAGGCCGAAGGCAAAGATGTAAAAAAAGTCTTTTTGGCCGGCGGGTCCGCCCTTATGCCAGGCCTCGTCGGTTATTTTACGAAGAATTTATCAAGACCCACGGAAATCGTCAACCCCTTTACTAATATTTATTATCCGCCGATTTTAGAAGATACTTTAAAAGAGATAGGCCCCTCTTACGCCATTGCCGTCGGGGCGGCGCTACAGGGCCTGGAAGAATGAACAAGTTCTTCTAACGAAAAATATGATAGGCATTATCCCCAAACCAATTAAAAAAACATCAAAGCTGTACGAGTTTTCTCCATACATTGTTTTTGGCTTGGTGGCAGCGGTTGTTTTAGCTTACGTCGTTTTGTTATATCTTGGGAACAAAACCTCAAGAATATCATGGGATTTAGCCGAGAAAATTTCCCAAGTTGGCACCAAGGACGAAAGAGTCCTTGAAGCGCGTGTTTTGCTTGAAAAGCAGAGAATTGACGATTTTTCAAAACTATTTGCCAATCATCGGGAATCCTCAAGTTTCTTTAAGTTTTTAGAGGAGAATTCTCATCCCAAGATTTGGTTCAATAAATTAGAATTAAATCTTAAGGATTCTCAGGTTATTTTGACCGGCGAAACTGCCAATTTCGAAACTTTGGGCCAGCAAATAGCGATTTTTCAGAAACAACAATTCGTGAAAACTATTGAGATGTCCGAACTTTCTATAGGGAAAAGCGGCCGGGCGAATTTTGTTTTTTCCCTTTCACTAGATCCGCAAATTTTTAAAAACAATGAATAAACTAATTATTATTGGCGGCGGTTTAGTGGCAGCTTTGGCTCTGGCCTTGCTTTTAGTTTGGCCGCAGTACCAAAAACTCCAAGCCCTGAAATATGACGTTGAACTAAAGAGAGAGGATCTGCAATCCCAAGAAGCATATTTTTCTCAATTTAAGGATATCGCAGTAAAATTGCAAGAATACTCAGAGGCTCTCTCTAAGATATCGGATGCCTTGCCCAAGGACCCTTCTTTAGCCTCCTTGGTCAGCTTCCTTCAGGCCAATTCCTCCCAAACCGGTTTAATCTTAAAGAAAATAGTTTTGGGCGGCACGACCGCGGGCGAGAGCAAGAAATCTTTAAAAGAAACACGGCTTGTTATCCAAGTATCCGGCTCTTATCAAGCTTTGAAGGATTTTCTCGTACTTATCGAGAATTCGACGAGAATCATTGATGTTCAGAACGTTTCCGTTGAGATCCCCTCCAAGGAATCCAAAGAATCGCCCACCTTTACCTTAGATTTAAAAACAACCTCTTATTAATTATGGCTATTGAGTTTTTACAAGCGCAAAAAAAGCAAAGGTATCTGATTTTAATTTTGACATTAGCCGTCTGCGCCATTCTTTTAGTGGTTTGGCAGGGATTTCTTAGAGCTCCAGGGCCTGTCATTCCGGCTTATTCGCCTCTGCCCGCTCCACCCAAAATTGAAATAAATTGGGATGTTTTAAAAGATACAAAACTTCAAGACTTGAAGGTTTTCGAGCAAATACCTGCTTTTGGGACTACGACGGGTCGATCAAATCCTTTCACGCCTTATTAATTATGACGCTGATCCAATATTTATTAAAAAAGGGAGCCATTGATAAAAATCAAGCCGCCTCTTTGGAGTACGATGTTAAGATTTCGGGCAAAAAAG